>NZ_SMKP01000022.1:0-81643 GCF_004349015.1 Nonomuraea diastatica | reverse complement strand
GCGTCCACCCGCACCCCACCCGGGCCCGTGGCGGCCGGTGAGATCCGGTTCGTCCAGGCCGACGTGCGCGTCCCCGAGGACGTCGACCGGCTCGTCTCCGGCTTCGCCCGGCTCGACGTGGTGGTCAACAACGCGGGCGGGTCACCGTACGCGCCGCTGGACGGCACCTCGCCGCGCCTGCACGCCCGCGTCATCGACCTCAACCTGACGGCCCCGCTGCTCGTGGCGCAGCGCGCGTACCCGCTGCTCGCCGCCTCCTGCGGTGCGATCGTGATGATCGGCAGCGTCAGCGGCAGCCGCCCCTCGCCCGGCACCGCCGCGTACGGCGCCGCCAAGGCGGGCCTGCACCATCTGGCCCGCTGCCTGGCCGCCGAGTGGGCACCCCGCGTACGGGTCAACACGATCGTCGTCGGCCTGGCCGCCACAACTGGCGCCACCCCTCACTACGAGCCCCACCAGGGCGGCACCGGTTCGACGGCCGGTGGCCATGTTCTGGTGCGGGGCGCTGGGCCGACGGGCACCGCTCCGGCGGTCGGCGGCGACCAGGAGGTCGGTGAGACGGGGGCCGGTGAGTTGGAGACCGGCGAGACGGGGGCCGGTGGGATGGAGGTCGGTGGGATGGAGACCGGCGACCCGGAGGCCGGTGAGATGGGCACCGGCCGGATCGGGGCGACCATCCCCGCGGGCCGGATGGCGACACCCGGCGACGTGGCCCAGGTGTGCCTGTGGCTGGCGGCGCCTGGCTACGTCACCGGTGCCGAGGTGCGGGTGGACGGTGGCGGCGAGACCCCGGCCTGGCGCCACCTGGCCGAAGGGAGCACGTCGCCGAACCCCGTCGAGCCCGCCGCTGAGGCGCGGCCCGCGCCCCGCTGAGTCCCACCTCGGTGGCGTTGAGCCATCCGCCCAGCCCGTCCCTGCGTCAGGCCCTCGGAAGTTCCGGAATCGACGACCGGCCTTCCGCCTGGCCGAGCGTGCGCCCATCGTGTGCGAGGGCGTAGCTGAACCACCGTAGTGACGCACGGTCCGTGGGGCGTCTACGGGCATCCCCAGGAGGGCCGGACCTCGCGGGTCACCGGCGCCCTGGGGCCGCGTCATGGCCGAACAAAGTTCTGATCACTCAGAGCTACTCATCGGCAACGTACGGTTATATGCTCGCACTGGCCTTGATCCGCTGAGGTCAACAAAGGTCAATGGGGCTGGTGGTGCGCCTTCGGGCCCACGGCGTCCGCTGCCCCCGGCGACTTCCATACCGGTGAAGGAGCAGAAGTGATCAAAAGGGTGTGCGCCGCGGCCGCGGTGTCGGCGGTCGCCGGCGGGCTGCTGTTCGCCGTCCCCGCTCACGCCGATGACGTGGCCGGCCCCTGGGATGGGCGCTCCTGGGCGACCAACTGGAGCCGTAACAGCGACTCCACCCAGTCCGGCAACAACTTCGCCGACGTCTTCGCCGCCAACCGCGGCCAGGACGACTCGACGAACGTCAACAACGTCAACGGCATAGCCCCGACCGCCACCAACGGCGGCATCACGGTGATCTACATCTTCGACTGACCGGCTGACGTCCGACCAACCCGAACAGTGACCCGAACAGTGACCCGAACAGTGAAAGGACCTCACATGAAGAAGCTCTGCGTGTCCGGCATCGTCGTCGCCGCCGCGACCGGGATGGCTCTCATGTCGGCCCCCGCGTTCGCCGACACCAACGCCGGCAACGCAAGCCGCAACCGCAACGCCATCCAGTCGGGCAACAACTTCGGCAACGTCGTCAACAGCAACGTGAGCGGTCGCGGCGCGACCGGGGTCAACAACGTCAACGGCGTCGCCGTGACCGCGACCCACGGTGGCGACGTGGCCATCGACGACGTGCTCGACTAGTCCCGCGCCACGGCGCCGCGGTCCGCCAGAACGCGCGCGCCACGAGCCCCGGGCCAGGCCGGACCCGCCGGGAAGGTGCTCGCCGCCGTCCCCGCACCCTTCCCAGTGACGGGTCCGGCCTGGCCCGGCTCATTCAGCAGGAGATCCCGCCGTCCACCGGGATGACCGTTCCTGTCAGGTACGCGCCCGCCCGCGACGACAGATAGATGGCCGCGCCCGCCATGTCGTCGGGGCGCCCGATGCGGCCCATGGGCACGCTGGAGGCGATGCTCTCGCGGGTCTCGGGGTCGTCCAGGGCGAAGGCCATCATCTTGGAGTCGAAGGGCCCGGGTGCGATGGCGTTGACCGTGATGTGCTCCTTGGCCAGGTGTCTGGCCAGGTGCCGGGTGAGCATGTGCACGGCCGACTTCGTCGAGGAATAGGCATAGCTCGGCAGCGCCGGCACCTTGATCCCGTCGATCGAGCCCACGTTGATCACGCGCGCCGGGTCGTCCGCGCTCGCCGCCTCCCTGAGCCTCGGCAGGAATTGCTGGGTCAGGTAGAAGACCCCTTTGACGTTGATGTTCCAGAGCTTGTCGAAGGCGTGCTCCGGATATTCCTCCAGCGGAGCCCCCCAGGTGGCGCCCGCGTTGTTGACCAGCACGTGCAGTGGCCCGTCCACCGCCGACACCAGTGACTCCAGCCCCTCGGGCGTGGACAGGTCGGCCGGCACCGCGACGCAGCCCAGCTCGGCCGCCGTCTTCTCGACCTCGGCCGTCTTGCGGGCGGATATGTAAACGGACGCCCCCGCCTCCACGAACCCGGCGGCGATCATGCGTCCGATGCCGCGCGATCCGCCCGTGACGACGACTGTCTTGCCTTCCACCGAGAACAGGGTCATGTTCCGGAAGCATGCCATACCGAACGGTCGGTTGCTAGCCGCCGACGGCTCCGAGCAGCCGCCGTGCGAGGCCCGTCCACATGGGCCCGTCCACATGGGCCCGTCCCGTGCGCCCGTCCCGTGCGCCGGTTCAGACGCCAGGGAGCCGGCCGTTGCGGAACAGGTCGACGAACTTCTGGTGGTCTTCGCGGGCCTGTGCCCCGTACCGATGGGCGAAATCCACCAGCATGCCGATAAATCCGGACCTGTCGCTGCCGATCACGCCCACGATCGCCTCCTCCGTCGAGAAGTCGACGAGGTCGTGACTGGATTCGTCATCGGCCACCGAGTGCATCCGCGCCACCGCCCGCCCCAGGTCCTGGACGATCGAGCGCAGCTCGGCCGGTTCGTTCACGTCGTCCCAGTCCAGGTCCGCCGAGTACGGGGACACCTCCGCCACGAGCTGCCCCACACCGTTGAGCGTGGTGTACCCGAGCCAGGGATCGGCGTAGTCCTGCAACGCCCGCTGGGACTCGGCCGTACGGTGCCCCTGGTGCTTGAAGTACGCGGACACCTTCTCATCGGTGACGTGCCGCGCCACGGCGGGCGCCGCCGCCTGCTTCATGTAGAGGATCACGTCGTTCTCCAGCGCCTGCGAGTGTCCTTCCAGCAGCAGGTTGTACGACGGCAGCCCCGCCGACCCGATGCCCACGCCCTTGCGCAGCGCCACGTCCTTGATCACCTGCTCCACCGGGTCCACCCGCACCGGCAGCGTGGTCAGGTAGTCCACGAACGCGCCGAGCACGGCCTGCCGTGTCGCCGCGTCCACCGGCTCCCGTCCCGCCATGAGCGCGAAGCGCCGGTCGTAGCCGTCGATCACGGTCTCGACGTCCAGCAGCGCCACCCGCGTGCGCAGCCGGGCCGTCTGCAGCACGCGGTGCAACACGCCGGTGGTGGTGTCCAGCGTGAGCGAGCCGATCGCGTCGTCACCGCCCGCCGCGATGGCGGTCAGCTCGACCAGGTACGCCCCGGCGAAGTCGGTCACGAGCACGCTGATCGAGTCGTCGGACAGCGCCTTGGCGTACCCGAGCAGGGCCACGCTGGCGGCGAACCGCTTGAGGTCCCAGACGTACGGGCCGACGTACGCCTCGTCGAAGTCGTTGACGTTGAAGACGAGGACGCCGGAGGCGTTCATGTACGTGCCGAAGTTCTCCGCGTGCAGGTCGCCGTGGATCCACACCCTGTTGGTCGGCCCGTCGAGGAAGGAGTCGTCCGCGTACTGGCCGGTCATGTCGGCGTAGAACAGGCAGGCGCTGCCCCGGTAGAAGGCGAAGGGCGAAGCCGCCATTTTCCGAAATTTCCGCCTGAACGCCGCAGGATCTTTCTTGATCGACTCGCCGAACTCCGTCATGAGGACATCGAGCAGGAACGAAGAGCGTGTGCCCATACTCCGGACAGTAAATCTCGACGCCCCTCCCGCCTACCCTGATCTTTCCCTGACCTCCCGGGTCGCGTCCCTCGCGCGAGAGTCACGGGTGCTGGCAGGAGACCGAGATCACCTCGCCCGTCATGTACGAGGAGTAGCCGCTGGCCAGGAAGACGATCACGTTGGCCACCTCCCACGGCTCCGCCGACCGGCCGAACGCCTCCTTGGCCGCCAGTTCCGCCAGCAACTCCTCCCCGCTCACCTTCGCCAAATGCGGGTGCACCGCCAGCGACGGCGCCACGGCGTTCACCCGCACACCGTGCTCGGCCGCCTCCAATGCGACGCACCGGGTCAGAGCCATCACGCCGGCCTTGGCCGCCGCGTAGTGCGCCTGGCCCGGCTGGGCTCGCCAGCCGAGCACCGAGGCGTTGTTGACGATGACGCCCGAGCCCTGCGTGATCATCTGCCTGAGCGCGGCCCTCGTGCAGCGCATGGTGCCGGTCAGGGTGACGTCGACGACCGTGTGCCACTGCTCGTCGGTCATCTCCGCGAGCGGGGCCGTGCCGCCGAGCCCGGCGTTGTTCACCACCACGTCCAGCCTGCCGTGCGCCTCGACCGCCGCGTCGAACAGCGCCAGCACCTGCGCCTCGGAGGTCACGTCGCACGGAACCGCCAGCGGCTTGACGCCGATGAGCTCGGTCAGGGCCTCGGCGGCGGCGGCCAGGCGGCGCTCGTGCCGGTCGGAGACGACGACCGTCGCGCCCTCCTCGGCGCAGCGCCTGGCCGTCGCGTATCCGATGCCGGCTCCCGCGGCCGCCGTGACCAGCGTCACCTTGCCGTCGAGCAGGCCGTGCGCCTTGGGGTAGGTCTGGGGCATGAGGCTCCAATCAGCGGGGGAGTCCCAGGGTGCGCTCGGCGATGATGTTCCGCTGGATCTCGCTGGATCCGGCATAGATCGTGTCCGCGCGGCTGAACAGGTAGAGGCGCTGCAGCTCGTTGAGCCCGCCGTCGGCCACCAGCCCGGCCTTGCCCTGTACGGCCTGCGCCAGCTCGCCCAGCCTGCGGTGCCACTCCGACCAGTAGAGCTTGGCGATCGACACCTCGGGGCCGGGGCCGGGGCGCAGCATGCTGAGCGCGTTGAGGCGCATGATCTCCAGCTCCAGCCACGATCTGACGATCCGGTCGCGCAGCACGGGATCGTCCGCCGCGCCCGTCCGCTCGGCCGTCGCGATCACCTCGGCCAGCTCGCGCCGGAAGCCGATCTGCTGCCCCAGCGTGGACGCGCCGCGCTCGTAGCCGAGCGTGGCCATCGCCACCCGCCAGCCGTCGCCGGGCGCGCCGAGGACGTTGCCCGCCGCCGTGCGCGCGCCGTCGAAGAACACCTCGTTGAACTCGGACGTCCCGGTCAGCTGGACGATCGGCCGGACGACGACTCCGGGCTGGTCCATCGGGAGGAGCAGGTAGGACAGTCCGCGGTGGCGCTGCGAGCCCTCCTCCGTACGGCACAGGACGAAGCACCAGTGGGCCACGTGGGCCAGCGAGGTCCACACCTTCTGGCCGGTGACCACCCACGTGCCGCCCTCCAGGCGGGCCCTGGTCTGGACGTTCGCCAGGTCGGATCCGGCCTCGGGCTCGGAGTAGCCCTGGCACCACAGCTCCTCGCCGCGCTGGATCGGTGGGAGGAACCGCTCCTTCTGCTCGTCGGTGCCGAACTCGAGAAGGGTCGGGCCGATCAGCCCTTCGCCGATGTGGCCGACCCTGGCGGGGGCCCGCGCCCTGGCGTACTCCTCGTGGAAGGCCACCTGGTCCTCCAGGGAGGCGGCGCGGCCGCCGTACCGGCGGGGCCAGCCCAGGCAGGTCCAGCCGGCCCTGCCGAGGTGGCGCTCCCACGCCAGCCGCTCCTCGTGTCCCTCGTGCTCGCGTCCGGGGCCGCCCAGCCCGCGCACATGGGCGAACTCGCCGCTCAGCGCCTCCTCCAGCCAGGTCCGCGCCTGCTCGCGAAGGCCGCCTGGCGTCTCCGGGTCAGGCAGGCGCAACGAAGCCGCCGTAGTCGCCGCGGAAGAACACCAGCGGGCCGCCGTCCGCGTGGGTGTCGAGCTGGAGCACCCGAGCCACCACGATCATGTGGTCGCCCGCCAGGTGCTCGGCCTCGACGGCGCAGTCGATCCAGGCCAGCGCGCCGTCGAGAACGGGGTTGCCGCCGGGGGAGCCGGTCCACGTCAGGCCGGCGAACTTGTCGCCGCCCTTGGCCGCCAGCTGGGCGCACACGGACTGCTGGTGCTCGGCCAGCACGTTCACCGTGACGACCTTGGCGCCGCGTACCTTGGGCCAGCTCGTGCTGGTGTGCGCGACGCAGAACGCCACGAGGGGCGGATCGAGTGAGACCGAGGTGAAGGAGTTGGCCGCCAGGCCGCAGGGCTCCTCGCTGATCGGCTCGACCGCCGTGATGGCCACCACGCCGGTCGCGAACCTGCCGAGCACCTGGCGGAAGCGGAGGGTGTCGAGGTGGCCTGGTGAGGGGCCTGGCGGCATGGCGGCTCCGTTGCGGACTCTGCGCTGATGGGGCGTCGGAAGGCCGCGACAGCCGTCCGGCGCGATGAGCCGGGCAGCGTGTGTGCTCATGGTCCGCCTCCTCGTCCACCGGGTGCGCCTAATATTACCAAGCGCTTGCTTGGACGGTAGGGTGAACCCGGGAACAGTGTCAAGCCGGGCCGCGAGAGGTGCGTTGACATGGGTGAAATGTCCTGTCTAACGTGACGGTTGTGCCCAAGCGCTTGCTTGCTTTCTCTGACCTGACCGCGATAGCCGGGGTCGGTTACACCCCCTTCACCAAGAACTCGGGCGTCAGCACCCTGACGCTGGCCTGCCGTGCCGTGCTGGCCGCCCTTGAGGACGCAGGGCTGCCCGTGGACCAGGTGGACGGCCTGGCCACGCACCGCGTGGGCGACTCGGCCCCGCCGACCCTGGTCGGCCCCGCCCTCGGGCTGACGGATCTGGCCTGGCACCTGGACCAGTTCGGCGGCGGCAGCGTCTCGCACGCGGTCGTCGGCCAGGCCGCGCTGGCGGTCGCGACGGGCATGGCCGAGACGGTCGTCTGCTACCGGGCCATCAACGCCCGCTCGGAGTTCCGTATGGGCGGCACCGGCCGGGGCGTGCCGGTGAGCCCGGAGGTGCAGTACCAGGCTCCGTACGGCTATGTCGCGCCACCGCAGCAGTACGCCATGTACGCCCGCGCCCACATGTTGAAATATGGGACAAAAGCCGAGCACTTCGGGCACCTGGCCGTCACCCAGCGCGCGAACGCCGCCAAGAACCCCCGCGCCCTGATGCGCACCCCCATCACCCTGGACGACTACCTGGCGAGCAGGTGGATCGCCGAGCCGTTCCGCCTCATGGACTGCTGCCTGGAAACGGACGGCGCCTGCGCCGTCGTCGTCACCACCGCCGAACGCGCCCGCGCCCTGCGCCGCCCTCCCGTGCTGATCTCGGCCGCGGCCTGGGGCGGCGGCACCACCCACCTGTCGGGCCCCGGCGCCGACCCCACGGTGACCGCGGCCGCCGCGCTCGCCCCGCGCCTGTACGCGCAGGCCGGTCTCGGGCCGGACGACATCGACGTGGCCGAGGTGTACGACTGCTTCACGTACTCGGTGATCGTCCAGTTGGAGGACTACGGCTTCTGCGGCAAGGGTGAGGGCGGACCGTACGTGGCCTCGGGCGCCACCGCGACGGGCGGCCGGCTTCCGGTCAACACACACGGCGGATTCCTGTCCGAGGGCTACGTGCACGGGATGAACCACATCGCCGAGGCGGTCTCCCAGCTGAGGGGCGACGCCGGCGAGCGCCAGGTGCCGGGCGCGGAGGTGGCACTGTCCACGGCCCAGCCCGGCTACATCCTCCCGGCCACCTCGGCCCTGATCCTGCGGAGGCCGTGATGGCGGGATACCGTCCGGAGCCCGACCGCGATTCCCGGGAGTGGTGGGAGCGGGTCGGCAGGCGGGAGTTCGCGGTGCAGGTGTGCGACGCCTGCGGCACGGCCCGCTTCCCGGCGAGGGCGTTCTGCGCGCGGTGCCGTACGGAGGGCGCGCACTGGCGGGCGGTGGCGCCCGAGGGAACGGTGGAGAGCTGGATCGTCAACCACCAGCCCTTCGTGCCCGGCCTGCGGGAGCCGTATGTGGTGGTGATGGTCAGGCTGGCGGCGGTCCCCGGCTGCTTCGTGTGCGGGAACTGGCGCGGCCGGCGACCGCCGGAGCATGGCGAGCGGGTCACGGCCTCCTACACCCGGGTCGACGCGGACCTGACGCTGGTCGACTGGCGGCCAGGGCCCTAGACGATCGTCGGTCGCGGCGCAAGGTCTCGCGCTGGTTGATCTTGCGCCGCAAATTCGATTGGTACCGGAAAACCCCACCAGCCCCGCCTTTCCCAAGCGGCTCACAGGTCGGGCCCCGAGGGTTGATGATGATGCGGTAGGCGTCAACGCGGACGGCTCGGTGGTGGCTGACGTGAGAGGTTCTGGCGTGGTGACGGGCGCGACCGTGAGGTCGTGGGTTGCGACCCTGCCTGCTCGCGGGCCTGCTTACGAGCCTGCCTGCCGGTCTGTCCGGCCCCGGCTGTGTCGGCCCGGCCTGGCCCGGGCGCCGCCTGACCGGAGTGAGCCTCGCAACGGGAGAAGAGGCTGTAGCCGGTCGAATTCCCGGGCAACTGGTCGGTCCTCGGAGGAAAACGCGTCCTGGCGGGCGTGGGGGACCCGCCAGGACGCGCTTCCTGCCCCGTGTGCGACGGCGCCAGGACTCCGGCGAGGGATGGAGTCCTAGACCGTTAGCTCACACACGGAGTCGATGGGGAGTGCGAAGGCTCGCGCTGCCGGCAGCGTACGGCGATGCGTTGAGCTGTACCAACCGGGTCATCGTTGGGGTGCGTGACGGGGGCGCCACCCTCCTCATTCCAGACAAAGGTTCCGTCTTCGCACCACACGGTCAGCTCAGTCGACACCGATTGCACGGAGGTGCCATTGCTCTGGTAGGTGTGGGTGAACCTCTGGCGACGCAACGCGTAACGCAGTAAACGTGTTGCATCGCGAGAGGCATGCCAGCGCGGGTATGGCATATCCGTGCGGTCCGGCAACACTGGCCTTCACCTCCTCACCGGCCTATAGATGGATTTGTACCAACGAATGGATGATGGGCCGGGCGAGGGGGTTTGGTCAAGGGGTTGTGGCCTGCTAGAACCAGATCGTCTAAATTGTTGGAACAAAAGGGGTGAAAGTGGCAAGGTCGGTGCTGTATCAGCAGGTGGCTTCGGAGTTGAGACGAGCCATCTACTCGGGTGTCCTCGGCCCCGGGGCGCAGCTGCCGACCGAGGCGCAGCTCATGGAAGACCATGGGGTGAGCAGGAACACCGTCAGACTGGCCCTCGGCGAACTCGTCAACGAAGGGCTGGTCACGCGCACGCCGCGGCGCGGGACGGTGGTCCGAGACCGCAGACCGCTGCTGATCTATCCGCAGCGGGAGCTGGAGCCGCAACCCAGTGGGGAACTTCGGGAAGCCTTCGCCTACGCCGTGGCGCAGGAAGGCCGCGCCCCGAGCCAGTACATCGAGGTCCTGACGGTGTCTCCGGTCGAGGAGATCGCCAGCAGGCTGGAGTTGGCCGATGGGGAATTGGCGGTGGTGAGACGTCGTCTGCGGTTCGTGGACGGCCAGCCGTACAACACCAACGATTCCTACTTTCCACGTGATCTCGTCGCCGACTCCGAGATCGCCAGGCCCGGAGACATCGCGCGAGGGGCGAACCGGGTGCTGGAAGAGCTGGGGCATGCTCAGGTCCGCGTCGTCGACGACATCTGGGCCCGCATGCCCAACCAGGAGGAAGCCGAGCGCCTCCAGCTCGAACTCGGCACGCCAGTCATGGTCTATGTCCGTGTTGGTTTCGACGGGGCCGATATGCCCGTGCGTGTCGCGGTGTCGGTGCTGCCCGCCGACAAACATCTGATCAGATACGAGCTCGATCGCCGCTGAAGAGCTCGTTTGAAGGGGTGATCCCGCCGGCCGGGCGCAGCGAGAATTAGCCGCCTCGCTGGCCTGGGGGAGTCGTGCATACTCCCCCAAATCGCCATTTATCCGTATATATCGGGTTACGGCCCATTTCGGCCACCGCGCACCATCGCCTCATCACGCTTTGTGCCAGCGCGGGTACCCAACGCAACGGGAGTTGTATTATGCACACAAACACGCTGCTTCATCCGCTCGCGCTCCGGCGCGCGGAACCCGCGGACCTTCCCGGCGTAATCACTCTCCTGGCGGACACCGCCGAGTGGCTCCATACGCAGGGTCTAAGGCAGTGGCCCCGCGGGGGTTTCGGTCCCGAGCGGATCGAGCCGCTCATCGAGGAGCGGGTGCTCTTCCTGCTCGAAGACGAGCTCAGATATCTCGACCCCGACGAAGCGGCGCCACCGGTTGCCACCATAGCCCTCGACGACCATGCCGACCCGGAATTCTGGAGACCTGCCGACGATCCGGGCGCGGCGCTCTACATCCACAAGCTCGCCGTCGCCCGCCCGTGGTCGGGCAGCGGTCTCGGCGACGCCCTGCTGGACTGGGCCGGAGCCGCAGCCCACTTCGCGGGGCTGCCCTGGTTGCGGCTCGACTGCGCCAAGGGCAATCCGCGGCTGCAGCGCTACTACCGCACCCGGGGCTTCCGGCACGTCCGCACGGTGGACCTGCCGCACCGGTCCTCCGGGGCCCTTTTCCAGCGCCCGTCGCTGGACCTTCCGGCCACGGCCTTCCGTGACCTGACGATGGCGGAGCTGATCAGCGCCTGACGCTCCTGGCCCGGCCCCCCGCGCGGGGGCCGGGCCCGCGTGTGCGTCTCTTGGACGGGTGGACGCCGCCAGCCCGCACATGAGGCGGCCCGCCGGTGCGCGGCCCCGTGCGGGGGCTCTCAGGCGGGCGGAGAGGCGCTGTGGGGGTGTCATCGTGCCGCCCTTTTGGGCTACGGCGGCAGAAGGGTGCAGAGCACCATATAACCTCTCCTGCATGACCGGATCCCTGCTCGAGGTGATCGCGCTCAACGTGCGCGACGCCGTGGCCGCTGAACAGGGCGGAGCCGATCGGCTTGAGGTCGTCGCCGACATGGCGGCCGACGGGCTGACCCCCTCCCCGGAGACCGTGGCCGCGATCGCCGCCGAATGCCCCCTCCCCCAGATGGTGATGCTCCGGCGCGACGCCGGCTTCACCGCCGACGCCGACGCGCTCGACCGGCTGGCGGGCGACGCCAAGGCGCTGGCGCAGGCGGGGGCGGCGGGGTTCGTGTTCGGATTCCTGGACGGGGCCGGCGCGGTCGACCTGGCGGCCACCGAGGCGCTCATCCACGCCGTCTCACCGCTGCCCTGGACGTTCCACCGCGCCGTCGACCACGCCGCCGACGTGCAGGCGTCGTGGCGGGCCGTGCGGTTACTCCCCAACCTGGCCACCGTGCTCACCTCGGGCTCTCCCACGGGCGTGGGGAACGGGCTGCCGGTGCTGAAGGCACGCGCCGAGGCGGGCGACGGCTCGATCATCCTGGCCGGTGGCGGCCTGCGGCCAGCGTACGTGCCCTCCCTGCTGGATTATGGCATCCGCGCCTTCCACGTCGGATCGGCCGTGCGGGCGAGCTGGTCGGACCCGGTCGAGTGGCGCCTGGTACGCCAGTGGCGCGCCCTGGTCGAACGCGACTGAGCCCCCGCACTCACGGGAGGGCCAACGGAGGGCTCACTGAAGGGCCGCGTCGGCGCGACGGAGGGCCGCCGCCAGCGTGCGGATGGTGGCGGGCTCGTCCATGACGCCTCCTCCAGCCTCCCGCTGCTCCTCCCACGCGCTGACCCGCTCCCGGTAGGAGTCGTAGCGGGCCAGGTGGAAGGCGTAGACGGCGGCGAACCTGCTCACCAGGTGTGACGGGTGCATGTCCCAGCCCTGGTAGTAGCCGTGCCGCAGCGAGTGCCTGACGAGCTCGGCGTGCCGGCGCCACAGCGTGTGCACGTCCCCCTTCCGGCCGCAGGCCGGCGATGCGGCCAGCGAGCCGTCGGACAGTTCCACCCCCGTGCCGGCGAACGCGGTCTGCATCACGTGCCTGGCGTGGTCGCAGGCCGGATGGTCGAGCCGCTGCTCGTGCGGCGGCAACCCGATCGCCGCCGTGTAGTCGAAGACCCCGAAATGCGCCGCCGCCAGCCGGCCGTCCAGCGACTCGGGCAGGTCGCCGCGCAGGAAGTGCAGCGTCTGCGGCGCCTCCACCTGCATCTCGAACCGCAGCCGTGTCCCGAGCCCGCTCTCCAGCCGCGCCAGCACCTCGGCGAACTGCCCGAGGTACGCCTCCATCAGCACCTTGGGAAAGGTCACCACGAACCCGCCGGGCAGTTCCCCGGCCCGCGAGACCACCCCCGTGACGAACCCGTCGAGCGTGCGCACCGACCGCTCGGGGTCGCCGTCGGCGAACGACTTCACCCGCAGCCCCCACCGCCGCGGCAACGCCCCGGCGGCGTGCAGCGCGGCCACCGCCTCGGCCGCCTGCTCCACGTGCCCGTCCTCGACCGGGCCCGGCCGCACGCCGTAGCCGTCCTCGAAGTCGACGCGCAGGTCCTCGACGGGCTCGGACGCGAGCTTGCGCACTACCCGCTCGTGCACGGCCGGCGCCAGCCCGCCGGGCACGCCGAACACCTCGGCCAGCTCGCCGGGGCCGGCCAGATGGGCCTTGACCAGGGACGACGCCTGATCGCCCCACGCGGAGACCGTGCCGGCCGTAAACCGGTCGGCGGGGACGTAGACGGTGTGGACCGGCTGCCACTCCGGCTCGCCGGCGGGATAGCGGGCCTGCTGGATCGTGTACGTCTCCGCGAAACCCCTAAGGCCGGCACGCACGGAACATGGCCTCCAAGCCCACAAGCTTGACGCGTTCGCCCCTGCCGAGCGACCTGGCCAGCTCGGTCTCGGCCCTCTCGATGGCCAGCCACTCCTCGTACGTCACCGGTCGTGCCCCGCGCTCGGCCAGCAGCGCGTCGACGGAGCCGCGGTGAGCCCGCTCGCGTCCATCGCCGCCTGCCGCCAGGTCGGCGAGGAGCGTGCGCACGGTCTCCGCCGCGTCGGACTTGTTGGTGCCGATCACCCCGGTGGGCCCGCGTTTGAGCCAGCCCGCCACGTATTCGCGCTCGCGCACCCGGCCGGCCTCGTGCGGCACGGTCATGGTCGCCTCGGAGAACGGCACCCCGGGCAGCGGCACGCTCTGGTAACCCACGGAACGCAGCACCATGCCGACGGGCAGCGTCTCGAACTCGCCCGTGCCGACCACCCGGCCCTCGTCCGACAACCGGGTGCGTTCGAGCGTGATGCCCTCGACCCGCTCCGTGCCGAGGATCTCCACGGGCCGCAGCCAGAAGCGCACGTCGAGGCGGCGCGGCCGGCCCACCGGCTCGCGCTCGGCCCACGACTGCAGGACCTTGATGTTGCCCTGGACCTGGCGCGGGAAGTCGCCGCCCAGCACGACCGCCTCCTCGGGGCGGACGCAGACGTCGGCGTTGGCCAGCTCGCCGAGCTCGCGCAGCTCCTTCAGGGTGAACTTGGCGTGCTCGGGGCCACGGCGGCCGATCATGTGGATGGCCTTGACCTGGCTGTCCTGGAGGCGTTCGAGCACGTCGTGGGGCACGTCGGTCGAGCGCAGCTCGTCGGACGTCTTGGCCAGCACCCTGACGACGTCGACGGCCACGTTGCCGACGCCGATCACCGCGACCTCGGAGGTGTCGAGCGTGAACCTGCCGGGGCCGACGTCGGGATGGCCGCAGTACCAGTTGACGAAGTCGGTCGCCGCCACGCTACCCGGCAGGTCCTCGCCGGGGATGCCGAGCTTCCTGTCGACCATCGCGCCCGTGCAGTAGACCACCGCGTCGTAGACGCCCAGCAGGTCGTCGACGGACAGGTGCTCGCCCAGCGTGACGCCGCCGAGGAAGCGCACCTCGGGCAGCTCCAGCACCCTGCGCAGGTAGTTGGCGATCGACTTGATCGACGTGTGGTCGGGCGCGACGCCGTACCTTACCAGCCCGTACGGGGTCGGCAGGCGTTCGAGCACGTCGACATGGACAGGCTCGGACGACTGCTTGACCAGGGCCTCCGCCGTGTAGATTCCGGCGGGGCCCGACCCGATGACCGCCACGTGCAACGCCACGCTGCCTCCTAACACCCGGTCGCACGAGACATGTGTCCCCTTAGGTACAACCGGCCGGTGTGATCGATGTATCCCCGATCGCCGGCCCGGATGAACGCCGCCGGCGAACAGCGCACAACCGGTCAATGCCGACATGACCGCTCGTCCGGGCCACTCAATCGGGCCGTTCATTCGGGCCGCTTTTCAGGCCGTTTTTCAGGCGCCGAGCCCACCGTAACGCGCCCGTCCCTTCCTTGGGACCCCTGAGGCTCACGGCAGCCGGTCGCGCAGGGCCCGCTTGTCGATCTTGCCGTTGGCGTTGGCGGGCAGGGCGTCGACGACGATGACGCGTTTGGGCACCTTGTGGCCGGACATGCTGGCCCTCGCCCAGGCGAGCAGGGCCTCGGGGTCGGGCGTCACACCCGGCCGCGCGACCACGTACGCCAGGCCCGCCTCGCCCGCCACCGGGTCGGGCACGCCGATGACCGCGGCCTGCGCCAGCGAGCCCTCTCGCAGCAGCAGCGACTCGACCTCGGCGGGGGAGACGTTGAACCCGTTGACGATGTAGAGCTCCTTCTTGCGGTCCACGATGGCCAGGTTGCCGGCCTCGTCGAGCACGCCGATGTCGCCGGTGCGCAGCCAGCCGTCGGCGTCGACGGTCTCGGCCGTCCTCGCGGGCTCGTTCCAGTAGCCGCGCATCACGCCGTAGCCACGCTGCAGGATCTCGCCGCGCTCGCCGGGCGCGACCTCCTTGCCGTCATCGTCGACGATCTTGACCTCGATGCCGGGCACGGGCCTGCCCGTGGTGTTCGCGATCACGTCGATGGGGTCGCCGGCCCTGGTCATGGAGACGACCGTGCCCTCCATCAGCCCGTACGCGTTGATCATCCGCTCCAGCCCGACCCGCTCGGCCAGCCTGGTGATCAGGGCGGACGGCACGGCGGCGGCCCCGCAGATGGCCACCCGCAGCGACGACACGTCCCACGAGCCCCGGTCCAGCTCGTCGAGCAGCCGGTGGAACAGGGTGGGCGGGCCGGCGAGCACGCTCGCCCGCTCGGACGAGATCAGCGACATCAGGGCGTCGGGCGTGAACACCGGGACCGGCACCATCGTGGCCCGGCGCAACACGCACGCGATGAGCCCGGCGTTCAGCCCGAACCCGTGGCTGAACGGGGCGATCACCGGGTAGCGGTCGTGCTCGCCCAGGGTGACGATCTCGGACCAGTCCCAGTAGCCGCGCAGGATCTGGGCGTGGTCGAGCATGACCCCCTTGGGCGCTCCGGTGGTGCCCGACGTCGACATGATCTCGCACAGGTCGTCAGGGCGGACGGCGAGCGCCCGGTCCTCGGCCTCCCTACCGGAGACCTCCGCTCCCAGCGACCGTAAACCGGCCGCCTCAGGGCCCATTTCAGCGCCTATTTCGGGGCCTATTGCGGGGCCTATTGCGGGGCCCATTTCGGGGCCCACGACCCGCAGGCCGGGAAGCGGCGGCAGCAGCCCGGCGAGCGGGGCGTCCGCCGGGCCCGCGCCTGTGATCAGGACCTTCGCGCCCGTCTTCTCGATGAGCTGGGCCGCCTCGATGCCCTTGTAGCGGGACGAGAGGGGCACGATGACCGCGCCCGCGTCCCAGATCCCGAAGGCGTGCGCCACCCAGTACGCCGAGTTTACCCCCCACATCGCCACCCGGTCACCCGGGCCGACGCCCAGGGCGATCAGGCCGCGGGCGATCCCGGACGCCGCGGCCCGCAACCCGGACAACGTCACGCAGGCGCCGCCCTCGGCGACCACGGTGACGCCGGGATGCTGCTCGGCCTGGTCGCGCAGCATGCGGGGGAGCGTCCCCCAGCCCGGCATCGGTTCCATCGGTTCGCGCCTCCCGTCGCCTCTCAGGTGATGAGCGCCCGGTCCCTGCCGAGGTGGTGGCCGCGCAGGTCGGTCACCGTCGCGGGGAAGGGCGCCTCCGAGACGTTCCCGGCGATCTCCACGTCGATCGAGACGGGGGTCAGCGCCCGGAGCGCCTGCTCGATCCGCGAGCGCCACATGGGGTTGGCCACCAGGCTCTCGCGGGTGAACGTCACCGTCAGCGCCGCCGTGTCCAGCGTCCCCGGGCGGCTGATCGCCAGCTCCCAGCCCGCCACGCCGTCGATCTTCGCCAGCGCCTTCTCGACGCGGGGCAGGGCCAGCCACACGCCCCTCACCAGGACGTGCTCGCCGGCCGTATGGGCGGGCGCGGGAACGCCGGGGCCGTGCTCAGGACCGATCCCGGCCACCAGCCCGGTCCTGAGCACGGCGTCGCCGAGCGTCGCGTGGCCTCGCGGGGTGATGACGAGCTCGGCCAGCGGGCCGGTCGGCGCGGACTGGTCGTCCTTGGTCAGGGGAGCCGGGGCGAGCAGGCCGCCGGCGAGCGGCGTGAGCGGGTCGTCCTCGGCCGCGCGCCAGGCCAGGGCCGTGCCGCCGAACGGGCTCGCCAGCACTTCCGTGACGCGTGCCCCGAACTCGCCCGCCAGATGGCCGATCGTGCGCTTCGAGGCGATCTCGCCGGTGAGCACGATGGTCCTGAGGCCCAGATCCAGCGGGTCCAGCAGGAACTCCAGGTGCAGGCGGGCCAGGAAGTCCATCGCCCCCGTCGGGGTGATGACCAGCGTGGTGGCCTTCAACGCGGACAGCGCGTGGTGCAGCCGCATCCGGCCGCGCGGCCCGGCGCAGGCGGCGGCCGCGGCCATCTCGGCCGCCGCGGCCGTCCACAGCGCGCCGGCGGGCTCCGCCAGGGCCACCACGACGCGGTCGCGCTCGCCCACCCCTGCCGCGCGCAGCGCCGCGCCGGTCAGCGCGGACGCCGCCGCGCGGTCGTCCGGCCCCATCGGGAGGACGCTCGACGCGTCGGGGGAGACGAGGAGCAGGCCGGTGGCGGAGTGTCCGGCGGCACCCAGGTCGTCACGGGTCAGCCAGCGGGGCCCCGGGGTCACCGCGCCACCTCGGCCATGAACAGCGTCATCGCGTCGCACACCCGGTCGTGCGCCAGGCCGCCGACCTGCGCCTGGATGATGAGGTCGGTGGCACCCGCCTCGGCGATCCTGGCCAGGGCCTTGCGCGAGCCCGCCACGTCGTCCACGACCACCATCAGGTTCTCGCGCAGGGTGGCCATCGCCTCCTCCGGCGGCAGCCCGGCCGCAAGCTGGCCCAGCACGCGGTGCGTGGCGTGGCGGGCGTCGTAGTAGTCGGGCGGGGTGACGAGGTTGACCTGGCGGCGGATGTACCACAGCACGGCGTCGGCGGCCGTGGCGGTCGCCTCGTCGCGGGTGGGGGCAACGTACCAGGGGATCATCAGGGCGACGCGCCGGCAGGCCGGGTCGAAGCCGTTCTCGGCCAAGCATTCCCGATATCTCGTGATGTCGGCGGCCACGTCGTCGATGCCCTTGAGCATCGTCATGCCGAGCAGGTTGTACCCGTTCCGTGCCGCCGCCAGGTAACCCTCCAGCGACGTGGACGCCACCCACACCGGTGGATGCGGCTCCTGCGCGGGCCGGGGATAGACGGCCACGTCAGGGATCTCGAAGAACGCGTTCGACCGGCTGATCGGCGCGCCGTCGGCCCGCCAGATCGCCAGCGTCGCCTCCAGCGAGTCCTCCCAGATCCGCCGCGACTGTTCGAACGGCCGCTGGAACGCCTGGTACTCCAGGGGCGAGGCACCCCGGCCCGTGCCGAACTCCACCCGCCCCCCGCTGAGCACGTCCAGCGTGGCGACGCGCTCGGCCGTGCGGATCGGGGACTGGAACGGCAGCAGCACCACGCCGAGCCCCAGACGGATGCGCTCGGTGCCCTGGGAGATGGCGGCCAGGACCAGGTCGGGGGCGGAGGAGTGGGAGAAACCCCTGGTGAAGTGGTGCTCCACGAACCACGCGGTGTCGTACCCCAGCCGGTCGCCCAGCACGACCTGCTCGATCACGTTCTGGAACGCCTGTTGTTCGACGTCGCGGGTGCGACCGCGGACCTCCAGTTCGTATCCCAGGCTGATCCGTAGGGACGTCATCGCGCCTCCGGCAAGTTAGTGACCAAGCGCTCGCTTGGTAGAGCGTATCAGCGGCAAAGACTTGCGGGAAGGGCGCGGCGGCGATCAGAGTGATGCCCGTGAAGCGAAAGCGCGCGCCGCGGCGGCCCAAGGACGGCGCGCTCCCCGGCCCCGGCCCCGGCCTCGGCGACGACGACCTCTCGCTCACGAGCGCCCGCGGATACGAGGCGTTCGGCCGGGTGATGGCCGCGCTCGCGACCGAGGTCGACTTCATCGAGTCGTGCCGCGACCTCACCTGGTGGCGCGGGGCCGACCACAGCTGGCACATCGAGTGGCGCGACGGCCCGTACGCCTCGGAGGTGGCCGCGCTCCTCTCAGGTCATGTCCGCGCCTCCGACGGCCCTCTCGTCACCGAGGCGGGCCCGGGCAGCGCGGGCTCGGCCGTGCTCGACGTGATGGGCGTGCGGTTCGAGCTGCGGGCGATCGACCCGATGGGCCGGGCCACGCTGCGGGCGCGGTCCGGTTTCTGGCGGCTGTCCGAGGCCCTCGACACCACCCGCCGCACCAACACCCGCCACCCGTGGGAGGAACTGCTCGGGGGCTAGGCGACGGCTAGGCGTCCGTGAAAACGTGAGCCGCCAGGCGGGTGCGGTGGGCCTGCGGCGGCCCGAAGAGCTGCGCGTCCGAGGTGGCGCGCTTGAGGTAGCGGTGCGCGGGATGGTCCCAGGTGATCCCGATCCCGCCGTGGACCTGGATGTTCTCGCCGGCCGCTGCCAGATAGGCCTCCGTGCAGTACGACCCCGCGATGGCCGCGGACACCTCGTCGCGGGCCGCGGCCTCCGCCGCCGAGTGGGCCGACTCCACCAGCAGGAGCAGATCGGCCAGCTTGTGCTTGATCGCCTGGAAGGACCCGATCGGCCGCCCGAACTGCCGCCGCGTCCTGGCGTGCTCGACGGCCATCTCCAGGCACCGCCGCGCCCCGCCCGCCTGCTCGGCGGCCAGGGCCGCGATGCCGAGGTCGCGCACACGGGTCCACGACCCGCCGTCGCCCAGCCGGCGTACCGGGGCCTGGTGGAAGGCGAGCCGCTGCAGCGGGCGGCTCTCGTCCATCGTCACGTACGGCTCGCGCCGCGTCGGCACGGCCTCCACCAGCAGCCCGGCGACGTAGACGAGCACCACCTCGCCCGCCGGCGCGTACGCGACGTCGCCCGTGAGCAGATCGCCCTCCAGCCGCAGGTCGCCGTCGCCCGGCAGCACCACGGTCGCGGTCGCCGAGCCGTCGGCCAGCGCGCTCAGCAGTTCCCCGGCCCCGCCGGCCCTGGCCGCAGTGACGGCCATCACCGCCGACTGCAGGAACGGATGGGGAGACAGGACCCGGCCCAGCTCCCCGGCCACGGCCGCCATCTCGGCCGGGCCGCAGCCCGCACCGCCGTGCTCCTGGGGGACCAGCAGCCCGGCGATGCCCACCTCGCGCGCGGACTCCTGCCACGACGCGCCGGGCCGGCCGGCGAGATAGGCGCGGACGGCGTCGCGTAGCTCATCGGGAAGACCCACGGACGGCATCTTAACCAAGCGATTGCTCGTATGTGGACTGATGACCCGATTTTGCCCTTTTTGTACGATTTCATAATCTGGTACTGGTCATCCCTGGAATCCGCCGGGGGAGGGCTGACCTGGGATGGAGATGGACAACACCACAATCGACTATGGCGACTACGCCGAATACGACCGGCGTCAGCGCAACATCGAACAGCACCTGCTGGCGGCCTTCCTCGGTGGTCTGGCCGTCGGCCCCATGGGCGTGCTCGCCACCGGCGACGGCCCCGGATGGCTGGGCCAGATCTACGACCCGTACGCCTACTTCGCCCTCACCCTGGCGGTGGGCGCCACCGCCACGGGATTCGGGTGGGCGCTGGTGACAACGTTTCTGGCGGCCGTGTCCACGCTGGTCTCGGCCATGGGCGCGAGGGCGCTGCTCGGCGACGACGTCCTGGGCGCCGCCGGCGACGCCGCCGGGGTCAACTGGACGCTCGTCCTGCTCGTCGGCCTGGGCCTGGTGGCCTACGTCACCCGCAGGGACGACGTGTGGGGCGACCTCGCGGCGGCCGCGGTCGGCGCGGCCCTGATCGCGGACGTGGCCGACAGGGCGGTTCCCGGGCTCGTCGAGAGCGACGGCTCGTTCTGGCCGTATCCCGCGGCGGCGATCGGGCTGCTGTCCGTGGCGCTGGTGCTCGGGTTGCGCAGGAACGCGTGGGGACGGGTGCGCGCGCTGGCGATGTCGGCGGTGTTGTCGACCCTGCTCGCGGCCGGCCTGACCGGTTCCCTGGCGGGCTTGCTCCCGCTGCCGGTCTGACCGCGGGGACAAGCAGAGCGGCGCGCCGCCGGGAGTCGATAGCCTGTAGTCCTTCAGACCCGGGTTCGAGCAAGGAGTGGCCGTGTTGCTGCGCATGTCGTCGTTGTTTCTTCGCACCCTGCGGGACGACCCGGCAGACGCGGAAGTGCCGAGCCACAAGCTCCTCGTCCGCGCCGGCTACGTCCGCCGCGTGGCGCCCGGCATCTACTCCTGGCTCCCCCTCGGCAAGCTGGTGCTCGACAACATCGCCAGGATCGTCCGCGAGGAGATGAACCGGATGGGCGGCCAGGAGGTGCTCTTCCCCGCCCTGCTGCCCCGCGAATACTACGAGGCGACCGGCCGCTGGACCGAATACGGTGACACGCTCTTCCGCCTGCAGGACCGCAAGGGCGCCGACTACCTGCTCGGCCCCACGCACGAGGAGCTCTTCGCCGACATGGTCAAGGGCGAATACTCCTCCTACAAGGACTACCCGGTCACCCTCTACCAGATCCAGACCAAATACCGCGACGAGGCACGGCCCAGGGCGGGCATCCTGCGCGGCCGCGAGTTCCTCATGAAGGACTCCTACTCCTTCGACCTCGACGACGACGGGCTCAAGCGCTCCTACGAGCAGCACCGCGAGACCTACATCCGCACGTTCGACCGCCTCGGCATCAACTACAAGATCGTCTTCGCGCAGTCGGGCGCGATGGGCGGCTCGGCCTCGGAGGAGTTCCTGGCGCCCACGCCCACCGGCGAGGACACGTTCGTGGCCTGCCGCGCCTGCGGTTACGCGGCCAACGCCGAGGCCGTCGTCACGCCCGCGCCCGCCGCCCGCTCCTTCGACGACGCGCCGGCGCTGCGGGTCATGGACACCCCCGACACCCCGACCATCGAGACGCTGGTGTCCTACGTCAACGAGCACCACGGCCTGTCCGTCACCGCCGCCGGCACGCTCAAGAACGTCGTCGTCAAGGTGACCACGCCCGGCTCCGACGAGGCCGAGACGCTGGTCATCGGCGTGCCCGGCGACCGCGAGGTCGACTTCAAGCGCCTCGAGGCCGCCCTGGCGCCCGGCGAGCCCGCCATCTTCGAGGCCGCCGACTTCGCCAGGCACCCGGGCCTCGTGCGCGGCTACATCGGCCCGCAGGTCCTGCGCGAGCTCGGCATCCGCTACCTCATCGACCCGCGCGTCGTCACCGGCACGTCCTGGGTGACGGGCGCCAACGAGCCCGGCAAGCACGCCGCCGGCGTGGTCGCGGGGCGCGACTTCGTCCCCGACGGCACGATCGAGGCCGCCGAGGTGCGCGCCGGCGACGCCTGCCCCCGCTGCGGCTCCGAGTTGTCCATCGACCGCGGCATCGAGATCGGCCACATCTTCCAGCTCGGCCGCAAATACGCCGACGTGGCCGGGCTCGACGCGCTCGGCCCTGACGGCAAGCCCGTCCGCGTCACGATGGGCTCCTACGGCATCGGTGTCTCGCGTGCCGTGGCGGTCATCGCGGAGCAGCTGCACGACTCGCTCGGGCTGGTGTGGCCGCGCGAGGTCGCGCCCGCCGACGTGCACATCGTCGGCACCGGAAAGGACAACCAGGTCGGGGCCGCGCTCGAACTGGCCGCCGAGCTGGAGTCGCGCGGCCTGCGGGTGCTGGTGGACGACCGGGCGCAGGTCTCGCCGGGAGTGAAGTTCAAGGACGCCGAGCTGCTGGGGCTGCCGACGATCGTGGTGGTCGGGCGCGGCCTGGCGCAGGGCGTGGTCGAGCTGCGCGACCGCGTCTCCGGCGAGAAGTCGGAGATCCCGCTCGCCGAGGCCGCCGACCGCATCGCCGCCGCCTCCTCCTGACGTTCCCCCGCGGCGCCCATCCGCTTGAGTCCGGGCGCCGCGGCCTGCCGGCAGGCCGCCATGCTGGCGCCGTCAGGCGGACGGCACGGAGGTCCTGGCGCGGGCGCGCACGATCGCCGGCCCGATCAGGCACGCCGCCGCCACGAGCAGGATCGCCAGCGACACCGGCCGCGTCACGAACACCGAAGGGTCGCCCTCGCTGAACGCCAGCGCCCTCCTGAACTGCACCTCCATCAACGGCCCCAGCACCGCCCCCAGGATGAGCGGCGCCACCGGATACCGCGCCCGGTGCAGCACCCACCCCAGCAACCCGAACCCGTACGCCACCAGCACCTCGAACACGCTCTGCGAGATCGAGTAGACCCCCAGCGTGGCGAAGGCGAGGATGGCCGCCGTCAGCAGCGCGGCGGGCACGCTGAGCAGCTTCACCCACACCCGGATCAGCGGCAGGTTCAGCAGGAGCAGCATCACGTTGCCGAGGTAGAGGCTGGCGATCAGCGTCCACACCAGCACCGGCTGCTGGTCGAAGAGCCGCGGCCCCGGCTGCACGTCGTAGATCTGGAACGCGATCAGCAACATGCTCGCCGTGGCCGAGGTCGGGATGCCCAGCGTGAGCAGCGGCACCAGCACTCCGGAGAACGCCGCGTTGTTGGCGGCCTCGGGACCGGCGACCCCCTCGATCGCCCCCTGCCCGAACTCCTCCTTGTGCCGCGACAGCCGCTTCTCCACGTTGTAGCTGAGGAACGTGGGCAGCTCGGCGCCTCCTGCGGGCAGCGACCCGATGGGCAACCCGAAGGCCGTCCCGCGCAGCCACGGCTTCCACGAGCGGCGCCAGTCGTCGCGGGTCATCCCGATCCTGCCGTCGACCGTGACGGGAGCCTGCGCGGGCCGGTTCCGGGAGGCGGCCGTGGCAACCGCCTCCGCCACGGCGAACAACCCGACCGCGAGCGCCACCACCGACAGCCCTTCGTACAGCTCGGGCAGCCCGAACGCGAAGCGCGGCTGGCCGGTCATCTGGTCGATCCCCACCATCCCGATCGTCAGCCCCAGGAGCAGGCTCGACAGCCCGCGCACGATCGAGTCCCCCATCAGCGAGGTGACCGTCACGAAGGCGAGCACCATAATCGAGAAGTACTCGGCCGGCTGGATGAGCTTGGCGATGTTCGACATGCCGGGAGCCAGGAAGGTGATGACGACCGTGGAGATCGTGCCCGCCACGAACGACCCGATGGCCGCCGTCGCCAGCGCCGCCCCCGCCCGGCCGCGCCTGGCCATCGGATAGCCCTCCAGCGTCGTGGGGATGGAGGCCGTCTCGCCGGGGATGTTGAGCAGGATGGCGGTGGTCGAGCCGCCGTACATGCCGCCGTAGTAGATGCCGGCGAACATCACGAACGCCCCGACCGGGTCGAACACGAACGTCAGCGGCAGCAGCAGCGCGATCGTCGTGGCGGGCCCGAGCCCTGGCAGCACGCCCACCAGCGTGCCGGCGGTGACGCCGAGGACGGCGAGCAGCAGGTTCTGCAGGCTCAGCGCGTGAGCGAACCCGTCGAGCAGGTTGCCGAGCACGTCCATCTCAGATCGCCAATCTGACCAGGCCGGGCGGCAGCGTGACGCCGAGCAGCCGGTCGAACAGGAAATACGTGGCCAGCGCCAGCACCAGCCCCACGAGCGCGTCGCGCAGCAGCTTCCTGCTGCCCAGCACCCTGGCCACGACCGCGAAGAACACGGTCGTGGCCTGCCAGTAGCCGGCGGGGACCAGGACCGCGGCGTAGCCCGCCAGCGCCGCCACCAGCATCAGCACCGACGGCCAGTGCGTCTCCTCCTCGGCGGCCCGCGGGCCGGCCCTGAAGGCCTGGACGACCCCGACCACGGCCACCACCGCCAGCCCGCCGCCGACCAGCAGCGGGAACGCCCGCGGCCCCACGGCCTGATAACCCTCGCTCTGCGGGATCGCGAAGGCCTGGACCAGCACGACCACGGCCGCGAGCAGGAAGCCGGCGGAGACGATCCGCTGCGTCACTTGCCGAGCCCCAGATCGCCCAGGATGGCGGTGACCTGCGTGCGCTGCTCGGCCAGCACCTTGCCGAACTCGTCACCCGGCTTCCAGTCCTCGGTCCAGTTGTTGCGCTCCAGGTCCTTCTTCCAGCACGAGGTCTTGCGCACCTTGTCGAGCAGGCCGATCACCTCCTGCTGCTGCTCCTTGGTCAGCCCGGCGGGCGCGAGCACGCCGGCCAGCGTGGAGACCGCCTCGTCGCCCAGGCCGAGCTCCTTCATCGTGGGCGCGTCGAGGCCGGGGACCCGCTGCTCGGAGTCGACCGAGAGCGCCCGCAGCTCGCCCGCCTCGATCTGCGCGCGCAGCTCGGCGACCGTGTCGATGCCGGCTGTGGCGGCCCCGCTGAGCAGCAGGTTCATGGACTCGCCGCCACCCGCGGTGGGCACGAAGTTGATCTCTTTGGCGGCGACGCCGCGCTCCTTGGCCAGCCCCGCCACCGTCATCTGGCCGGGCCCGCCGAGCGAGCCGCCGGTCCACTTGACGCTGCGCGGCTTGGCCTCCATCGCGTCGAGCAGCGCCTTCAGATCCTTGTACGGCGACTTCACCGGCACCACGATGGCGCTCGGCCCTCGGCTCAGCCCGGCCACGGGAGTGAGCTCGGACAGGTCCACCGGAGACTTGTTGCTCACGATGCCGCCCAGCATGGTCACGCTGTCCATGACCATGAGCTGGTAGGGGTCGCCCTTGTGCTTGGCGAACTGCGCCAGCCCGATCGTGCCGCCCGCGCCGGGCACGTTCGTCACCGTGGCGTCCACGTCGGCCACTTCGCACTCGCTGAGCGCGCTCGCGATGCCGCGTGCCCGCGTGTCCCAGCCACCGCCGGGACTGCCCGGCGCCATGATCGACAGGGCCTTGCTCGGATAGGCGGCTCCGGCGTCGGCGCTCTCGCCGCCCACGGCGCAGCCGCTGAGGGTCACGGCCGCCGCGACGGTGGCCAGTAGCTTGATCTTCATGATGACTCCCGGGGGGTGAGGATCGAGGCGAAGAAGTCCTTGACCGGTTCGAGCACTTGCATCGGCTGGTGGCCGACGCCGGGCACGACGTCGAACCGCACGCTGATGCCGTGGGCCTCGAAGTTGTCGCGCAGGGCCGTGAGCCGCTCGACGCGGGTGAGGCCGTGGGCGTCGGCGCCGTCCATCCAGTTGCTGTCACCCTGGTTGTTGATCTCCCAGGTCTCCACGTCGGCGCTGCCCACGACCATCTGCACCGGCACGTCGCGCAGTTCCTCCACCCTGGGCGGGCAGCCGAACTCCTCCTCGAACCCCTTCAGCCCGATCCACCACGGGCTCGTGTGGTCGATGTACGTTATCCGCCCTGGTGCACCAATGGACAATCCGGACAGCCGGTCGGGATGCAGGTAGCCGAACCGGTGCACGAACTGGCCGCCACCGGAAAATCCATGCAGCAGGAACCGTTCCGCCGCCACGTTGAAGCGCTCGGCGACCTCGTCCACCATGGCCAGCAGGACGCGGTCGAAGCGGATGGCCCCGTACCGGATGAACTTGAAGGCATGCAGGTCGTGCGGGTCCTCGATGCCGGCGGGGAAGAGCGGGGCGAGCACCAGGCAGCCGTGTTCCTCGGCCCACCCGGCGAAGTTGTCGCGATACTGCGGGCCGCGCCGGCCGGTCCCGTGCTGCAGGACCACCATCGGCAGAGGAACGCCGTCCGGGTCGTGCGTGGACGGCACGTACAGGCAGTACGAGAACCGCTGGTCGAACCTCGACGCGAACACGGTCGTGGCGCCCGCCGAATAGAAGGCGGTCGGATGCTTGACCACATGCAATGCCTCAGTCATGAGGCGACAGCCTCGGTAAACGCGGGGTCAGCCGCAAGGAGATTGACGCGTACGCGGTAATGTGCAGGGTGGCCGTCACGCTGTTCCTCGACTTATCCGCCACCGAATCCATCGTCGTGCGCCGCTCGCCGCTGGCCGAGCTGTGCGCCTGCCTGCACGCGTTCGACGAGCCAGGGCACCACCCCGCCAGCGCCGCCTGGGCCGCCAGGGCGCACCGCGACCTGCCAGACGGGCTGCTGGCGGCGGCCGCCGCCTGGGCACCGCTCTGGGGCGCCTTCCGCGCCCGCTATCTGCTGCCGCTGTCCGCCACGCCCAAGCGCACCCTGACCGGCGAGCTGCGGGAGGTGGCCGAGCTGCCCATCGGCGACTTCACCGCGATGACCGTGCAGGCCCTGATCGGCAAGAACGACGCCGAGCTGGTGCCGCTGCTCGGCGACGAGGAGCTGAACCGGATGCGGCTGATCTCCACCAGCCGCGTGGAGATCGGCGCCCGGCTGCGCGCCGACCCCGAAGGGTTCCGTGAGGAACTGCTCGCCTTCCTCACCCGCTTCGCCGCCGCGATGTTCGATGCCGAATGGCCGTCGCTGCGCCAGGCACTCGACCACGACGGCGCGCTGCGTACGCGTGACCTGCGCAGGCGCGGGCCCCTGGCCCTGGCCGACCTCCCGACCGCCACCGCGACCAGGACCGCGTCGGGGTCGCTGCGGATCGTGTTCGACAAGCTCTACAGCGCCACCGCCCGCGTGGACGCCGGGCGTCCCTGCCTGATCGTGCCGACCGTCCACGGGCGGCCACACCTGGTGATCAAGCACTTTCCCGGCCATCCCGTCGTCATCCAGTACAGCGCCGGCACCGCTCCCGCGCCGACCTTGGAGACGGCCAGACGCCGGCTCGCCGCCCTGCAGGACCCGACCAGGCTGCGGCTCTGCTACGCGATCCTGCGCAACCCGGTCGCCACCGCCGAGCTGGCCACCCAGCTCGGCATGACCGCGCCCCAGGTCTCCAGGCATTTGCGCAGGCTCAGGGAGGCCGAGCTCGTCCACACCCACCGGCGCGGCTCGGTCGTCTACTACCAACTCGACGCGGCCGCCATCGAGCGCCTCGGACCCGACCTACTCTCCGTCCTGTACCGGTGACGACGAGGGAGACGGCGGCGCCGGTGGCGGCGCCGGCATGCCAGGGAACGCCGGCGGCTGGGCGGGGCGGAAGGCGTAGGAGCGGGTCACGGCCTCCTGCATGGCCAGCGCGGCGTAGCGGCGCAGCGCGCCGTCCTGCGCCGCGGCCAGTTCGAGGTAGGCGGCTGTGACGCCGTTCTCCAGGTGCACCGCCAGCTTGGCGGCCTGCGCGGCGTCGGAGGGGACGAACGGCAGCGCGTAGGAGGCGTCGGGTTCGGCGGGCTTGCCGCCCCGCGAGGTGATGTAGCCGCGCAGCTGGTCGCGGCGCGCCCGGTGGGCGTCGAAGGCGGCGGTCATCTCGTCGCGCAACGACCCCGACGTGCGCGCGCCGAGCAGCCCGTACGCGAACACCGCGGCGTGCTCGGCCGCCAGCGCCCTGCGCAGCTTCTCGATGTCGCCCGCGTTCACAACGACCTCGGCAGAGCGGCGGCGTGGGCGGCCTCGCAGGCGCCGATGCTGGCGATCAGCTGGGCCATCCCCGGTGACAGGCCTGCGAGCTGGCGGGCGCGCCGTGCCGCCGCCTTCCGCTCCAGCGACCGCAGCCGGGACAGCGAGGGTTTCTCCGGCGTGGCCGGTGCGGACGGCGACCCGGACGGCGATCCCGTTGGCGACCCCGTTGACGACGCGGACAGTGACCCGGTCGGGGCCGCGGAGCCGGTCGGCACGTGCTTGCGCAGGGTGTCGACGTGTGCCTGATGCCGGTCGCGGAACGGCACGAGCTTCTCCGCGCCGTCGGCGATCAGCGACGAATAGAGCGCGATCGTACCCTCCTTCTCCGCGATCAGCCCCTTCACCAGCACCGTCTCCGGCGAGTCGGACGGCGGCGAGGACGGCTGCGAAGGGCCGGACGCGCTGCACGCGGTGAGAGCGGCCGCTCCACCCGCCAGCAGGGCACGCCTGGAGAGCTGACGCGGGCGCACGGGATGGACCTCCCACTGTTCATGGAGCAGACGGACGAGAAACCCGCCCATCAGCCGGCCGGTCAACCGCCGTGCCGCACCGATGCCGCGCTGATGCCGTAGCGGCAGCCCGCCTGGCGGCTTCTCATCGGTAGCATCGTACGGGCTGGCACCCCGGATCGTTGTCAAGCGACGCTCCGCCACTCGAGCACGACGAGTGGCGCTCTTTTCGTGCCCCCGTACGGATAGGGTGTCAACTGTCGTCGCTGGCCGAGCGGCCAGGCGGCGGAGAGCCAGAGGCGAGGTCCGCCCGGCTGAGACATGACAATAGGGGAGGTCGATATGGGCAGCGCATCACCCCGCGACCACCTGATGAAGCTCCTTGAGCCCGTGGTCAGCGCGGAGGGCCTCGATCTGGAGGACATCACGGTCACGCAGGCCGGCAAGAGACGGCTCCTGCGCGTGATCGTCGACCGCGACGGCGGGGTGAGTCTCGACGACGTCGCCGACGTGAGCCAGGCGGTCTCCGCAGCCCTGGACGACACCGACGCGATGGGCCAGGCCGCCTACACGCTCGAGGTCTCCTCGCCCGGCGTCGACCGCCCGCTCACCGAGCCGCGTCACTGGCGGCGCGCCGCCAAACGGCTGGTGAAGGCCGAGATGAGAGACGGCTCCGTGGTGGAGGGCCGCATCCTGGCGGCAGACGCCGGCGGCGTCGACCTCGACGTCGCGGGCGCCGCGCGCAGGCTTGATTACGAAGACCTGGCCCGGGGACGGGTACAAGTGGAGTTCCGCCGGATCGACGACGTCGACGGCGACGAAGGCTAAGGGGGGAGCCGTCGTGGACATCGACATGAGCGTCCTGCGCAGCCTCGAACGGGAGAAGGACATCTCCTTCGACCTGGTCGTCAAGGCGATCGAGGACGCGCTGCTGATCGCTTACTTCCGCACCGACGGCGCCGCCTCCAAGGCGCGTGCCGAGCTCGACAGGCGAAGCGGTCACGTCACGATCTGGGCCGCCGAGGTCGACGAGGAAGGCGAGATCGTCAGGGAATATGACGACACGCCCAGCAATTTCAGCAGGATCGCCGCCACCACCGCCAAGCAGGTCATCCTGCAGCAGTTGCGCGACGCCGAAGACGAGATCAACTTCGGCGAGTTCGCCAGCCGCGAGGGCGAGCTGGTCTCCGGCGTCATCCAGCAGGGCAAGGATCCGCGCGTGGTGCTGGTCGACCTCGGCAAGATCGAGGCCGTGCTGCCCCACGCCGAGCAGGTCCCCGGCGAGGAATACGTGCACGGCGAGCGCATCCGCGCCTACGTGGTGCAGGTGAAGAAGGGCCACAAGGGCCCGTCGGTCACCCTGTCGCGCACGCATCCCGGTCTGGTGAAGAAGCTGTTCGCGCTCGAGGTGCCGGAGATCGCCGACGGCACCGTGGAGATCGCCGCGGTGGCGCGCGAGGCGGGCCACCGTACGAAGATCGCGGTCCGGTCGCGCAAGCCGGGTGTCAACGCCAAGGGCGCGTGCATCGGCCCGATGGGGTCACGGGTGCGTAACGTGATGACCGAGCTCCACGGCGAGAAGATCGATATCATCGACTGGTCGGAAGACCCGGGCGAGTTCGTGGGGAATGCCCTGTCCCCCGCGCGCGTTTCCCACGTTGAGGTTCTCGATCTCGACGGGCGTGTGGCACGTGTGACCGTTCCCGACTACCAGCTCTCGCTGGCCATCGGGAAAGAGGGGCAGAATGCCCGGCTCGCCGCGCGACTGACAGGATGGCGGATCGACATCCGTCCTGACACCCAAGCCGAGGATGCCGCCGGTTCCGTAGATGCGTCGACACGGTAAGCTGGAATATGGTGGCCTGGCCGCCCCACAGCGCACCTGTGTGGGCTGCAGGGTCCGCACGGCTAAGTCCGAGCTGCTCCGCCTGGTGCGGGTCGAGGACCACGTGGTTCCCGACCTGCGAGGACGGCTCCCTGGGCGTGGTGCATCGTTGCACCCGTCCGCGAGTTGTCTGGAGCTTGCCGAGCGTCGCCGAGCGTTCCCGCGCGCGTTCCGCGTGCCGGGGCCGCTTGACGTCTCGCGCGTGCGGGCGCACCTGGAAGGAGAACCACGAAATGTCATGTAGGACGCCGAGTTGATGGGCGGAGTCAGATTGCTATGAGCGCCTGATGAGCACGCGGCGATGAAGACGTCAAGGTAGCGACGGTCCGGACGGCACAGCCAGCCTCCCGGGCCGAGTAAGGGAGTGCAGTGGCGAAGGTCCGGGTATACGAGCTCGCTAAGGAGTTCGGCGTAGAGAGCAAGGTCGTCATGGCCAAGCTCCAAGAGATGGGAGAGTTCGTCCGTTCGGCGTCCTCGACCATCGAAGCGCCGGTGGTCCGCAGGCTCACCGAAGCTCTGGGCGCATCCAAGGGTGGGCCCTCCAGAGGCGGCGGTCAGCCGTCCAGCAAACCGCAGCCCCCGAGGGCTGCCCCCCGGTCGGCCGAAGGCCAGGCCGGTAACGGCGCGCAGGCGCCGGCCCCCTCACCGCGTCCGGGTCCCAAGCCCGGTCCGCGTCCAGGTCCCGCGGGCGGCACGCAGCCGCGTCCGCCGGTGCCCATGCCGCACCAGCCGCAGCAGCAGCCCGAGGCGGCGCGCGGCGAGTCCGGCGCACCACAGGCACGTTTCGAGAGCGGCGCCCCCGCCCGTCCCGGCCCGCGGCCGGGTCCGGCGGCCCGCCCGGGTCCCAAGCCCGGTCCCGCGCCCCGTCCCGGGCCGGGAGGCGGCGGCTCCTCGCAGGCGCCGCGTCCAGGCGGTCAGTCCGGCGGCGGCCCGCGTCCCGGTCCGGGCCCCAAGCCCGGTCCGCGTGGTCCGCGTCCCGGCAACAACCCGTTCTCTTCCAACGCCAGCGGCATGGGCCAGTCCCGTCCGCCGCGTCCGGGAGGCAACCGCGACGGCGGCGGTCCCGGCCAGCGTGAGCGCCGTGACGGCCCGCCGCGCGACGGCGCGATCCCGCGTCCGCCGCAGGGCCGTGGCGGTGGCGAGGGCAGGTCCGGCACCGCGGGACCGCGTCCTGGTCCGCCCGCGGGCGGACCGCGTCCCGGTCCCGGTGCGGGTGGTCCCCGTCCTGGTGGTCCGCGTCCCAACCCGATGATGATGCCGCAGGGCCGTCCTGCCGGCCCCGGTGGTGGTGGCGGTGGTGGCCGTCCCGGCGGCGGTGGCGGTGGTGGCCGTCCCGGCGGTGGTGGCCGCCCCGGTGGCGGCGGCGGTGGCGGTCGTCCCGGCGGCGGTGGCGGCGGCTACGCCGGCCGTCCCGGTGGCGGCGGTGCCGGTCCGCGCACCGGCACCGGCGGTCCCGGCGGCTTCGGCGGCCGGCCTGGCGGCGGCGGTCGCGGTCGTGGCGGCGGCACCGCGGGAGCCTTCGGGCGTCCCGGCGGTCGTCCGGCGCGTGGCCGCAAGTCCAAGCGGCAGAGGCGCCAGGAGTTCGACAACATGTCGGCGCCCGCGATCGGAGGCGTGCAGGTCGCTCGCGGCAACGGCGCGACGATCCGCCTTCCGCGGGGCGCGTCGCTGTCCGACTTCGCCGACCGCATCGGCGCCAACCCCGCCGCGCTCGTGCAGATCATGCTGCACCTCGGCGAGATGGTGACGGCGACGCAGTCGGTCAACGAGGAGACGCTGCAGCTGCTCGGCGCCGAGCTCGACTACAACATCCAGGTCGTCAGCCCGGAGGAGGAGGACCGCGAGCTTCTCGAGGCCTTCGACATCGAGTTCGGCGAGGACGAGGGCGACGAGGCCGACCTGGCCGCGCGCCCGCCGGTCGTGACCGTCATGGGTCACGTCGACCACGGTAAGACGAAGCTGCTCGACGCCATCCGCAAGACCAACGTGGTGGCGCGCGAGGCGGGTGGCATCACCCAGCACATCGGCGCTTACCAGGTCTCCGCCGAGCACGAGGGCCAAGACCGCAAGGTCACCTTCATCGACACCCCGGGTCACGAGGCGTTCACCGCCATGCGTGCCCGAGGCGCCAAGTCCACCGACATCGCGGTGCTGGTGGTCGCGGCCGACGACGGCGTGAAGCCGCAGACGATCGAGGCGCTCAACCACGCTCAGGCGGCCGAGGTGCCGATCGTCGTCGCGGTCAACAAGGTCGACAAGGAGGGCGCCGACCCCAACAAGGTGCGCGCCCAGCTCACCGAATACGGCCTGGTGGCGGAGGAATACGGCGGCTCGACGCTCTTCGTCGACATCTCGGCGAAGAACGGCACGGGCATCGAGCAGCTCCTCGAGGCCATCCTGCTGACCGCGGACGCCGAGCTCGACCTGCGGGCCAACCCGTCGATGGACGCTCAGGGCATCGCGATCGAGGCGCACCTTGACCGCGGCCGTGGCCCCGTCGCGACCGTCCTGGTCCAGCGCGGCACGCTGCGGGTGGGCGACTCGATCGTGTGCGGCGAGGCCTTCGGCCGCGTCCGCGCCCTGCTCGACGACACCGGTGAGCCGGTCGAGGAGGCCACGCCGTCCCGTCCGGTCCTGGTGATGGGTCTGACGGCCGTGCCGAGCGCCGGTGACAACTTCATCGTCGTCACCGACGACCGGATGGCGCGCCAGATCGCCCAGCAGCGCGCGGCGCGCAAGCGCAGCGCCGACATGGCGAAGTCGAGCCGTCGCCGCAGCCTCGAGGACATCTTCAAGGACCTCGAGAAGGGCAGCGTCGACGAGCTCAAGCTCATCATCAAGGGCGACGTGTCCGGTTCGGTGGAGGCCCTGGAAGACGCCCTGCTCAAGATCGACGTCGGCGACGAGGTCAGGCTCCGTGTCCTGCACCGCGCGGTCGGCGCGATCACCGAGTACGACGTCAACCTGGCCGTCGCCGACGACAACGCGGTCATCATCGGCTTCAACGTCCGCCCCGAGCCCCGGGCGCGCGACCTGGCCGAGCGCGAGGGCGTCGACATCCGCTACTACTCGGTCATCTACCAGGCGATCGAGGAGATCGAGGCGGCCCTCAAGGGCATGCTCAAGCCCGAGTTCGAAGAGGCCCAGCTGGGCACCGCCGAAGTTCGCGAGATCTTCAAGGTGCCGAAGATCGGCAACATCGCCGGTTCGCTGGTCCGCTCCGGCGTGATCGTCCGCAACAGCAAGGCCAGGGTGATCCGCGATGGCGTCGTCATCGCCGACAACCTGACAGTCTCGTCCCTGCGTCGCTTCAAGGAAGACGCGACCGAGGTCCGCGAGGGCTTCGAGTGCGGCATCGGGGTCGGCTACAACGACCTGCGGATCGACGACGTGATCGAGACGTTCGAGATGCGGGAGAAGCCGCGCGTGTGACGCGCGGCCGGGCGCCCGGCGGGACATCCGCCGGGCGCCTCTCGCACGCCTCGGCCTGGTCCCCACCGCAGCAGGCCGGTCGTGCGTCCACCCCACCAGGACAAGCGGTGGTAGCCAACGATGTATGTGGGTGCCTTGACCCTGGACATCCTGCTCGGCGACGTCCGATCGCTGAAGCAGAAGCGCTCTGCCGTGCGCCCGTTGATCGCCGAGATCCAGCGCCGTTATCCCGGCGTCGCGGTGGCTGAGACCGGCCATCTCGACCTGCACCGCAGGGCGGAAATCGGCATCGCGGTGGTCTCCGCCTCAGCGGGAAACTGCAAGGAAGTGCTGGACGCCTGCGAGCGTATGGTGGCCTTCCGCCCTGAGATCGAGCTGCTGTCGGCCCGGCACCGGCTCTACACCGACGAAGAATGAACGACTGCACGGCCAGGTCGTGCGTGAGGGGGAGCGAACCATGGTGGATGCCGCACGAGCGCGCAAGCTCGCCGACCGCATCCAGCAGATCGTCGCCGAGATGCTGGAGCGCCGGATCAAGGATCCGCGCCTGGGCTTCGTCACCGTGACCGACACGCGCATCACCGCCGACCTGCGTGAGGCGACGGTGTTCTACACGGTGTTCGGCTCAGAGGCCGAGCGGGCCGACAGCGCCGCGGCCCTCGACAGCGCCAAGGGCATCATCCGCTCCGAGGTAGGACGCCAGACCGGCGTTCGTTTCACCCCCACGCTGACGTTCAAGCATGACCCGCTGCCTGACAGCGCGCGTCAGCTCGACGATCTGATCAACGCCGCCAGGGCGCGCGACGCCGAGGTGGCGCGGCGGGCCCAGAGCGCCACCTACGCGGGCGAGGCCGACCCCTACCGCAAGCCCGACGAGGGCCAAGACGGGGGTGCCGTTGGTGGGGACGACCAGGCGTGACGCCCGACGTACGCGACAGGGCGGAGCCACCCCGTGTCAACGGACGGCCGCCGGACGAGTGCGCGGTCCCCGAGGCCGCGTGGAACCGGGCGCTGCACCTGATCCGGCAGGCCGACGAGGTGGCGATGGCCTGCCACGTGACCCCCGACGGCGACGCGCTCGGCTCGATGCTGGCCGTGGCGTTCACGCTGCGTTCGATGGGCAAGCGGGTGGTGACGTCGTTCGGCGACCACCATTTCGTGGTGCCGCGGCTGCTGCGGTTCCTGCCGGGGCAGGAGATGCTGGTGCCGCCGGAGGAGTTCCCCGAGTCCCCCGACCTGATGATCACGTTCGACTCGTCGACGTTCCAGCGGCTGGGGCTCCTGGGCGCCAGCACCGCCAGGGCCTGTGAGGTCATCGTGGTCGATCACCACCCCTCCAACGAGGGCGAGTTCGGCACGCTCAGCCTCATCGACTCCGCGGCCGCGGCCACGGCCATGCTGGCCGAGGAGCTGATCTACCGGCTCGGCGGGCAACTCGACCGCGACATCGCCACCTGCCTGTACGCGGGCCTGGTGACCGACACCGGATCGTTCCGCCACTCCACGACCACGCCCGCCGTGCACCACATGGCGGCCAGGCTGGTCGCCACCGGGCTGCGCACCGACGAGATCGCCCGTGAGCTGTGGGACCGTTCCCCCTTCGGCTACCTCAAGGTGCTGGCAGGGGCTCTGGAGCGGGTGACGCTGGAGGACGGGCTCGTGTGGACATACGTGTCGCAGGTCGATCGGGCCGCGTACGCGCTGCCTTACTCCGAGCTCGAAGGCGTCATCGACATCCTGCGGCGCACCGACGAGGCCGAGGTCGCGGTGGTGCTCAAGGAGGACGACCAGGGCTACTGGCAGGTGTCCACCCGGTCCAAGGGCACCGTCGACGTGGCCGCCGTGTGCGCGGCACTGGGCGGCGGCGGGCACCACAACGCCGCCGGCTACACCTCCCAGGACAGCGTGGAGGACACGATGGTGAAGTTCCGGCGAGAGCTGAGGAAGGCCTGATGGCTCAGAGCGGTCTGATCATCGTCGACAAGCCGGACGGCTGGACGTCCCACGACGTGGTGGCCAAGATGCGGCGCGTCGCGGGCACCCGCCGCGTGGGGCACGCGGGCACGCTCGACCCGATGGCGACGGGCGTGCTGGTCGTCGGCGTGGAGAAGGCGACCAGGCTGCTCGGTCATCTGGCCCTGACGGAGAAGGTCTACGAAGCCACGATCAGGCTAGGAGTGAGCACCAACACCGACGACGCCGAGGGCGAGGTCACCGCCGCGGTCCCGGCCTCGGACATCACCCCGGCTGAGATCCACAAGGGCGTCGCGGCGCTGACGGGCGCGATCATGCAGATCCCGCCGCAGGTCAGCGCGATCAAGGTCGATGGGCAGCGGGCCTACAAGAAGGCGCGCGCGGGCGAGACGGTCGAGCTGCAGGCCAGGCCGGTGACGGTGAGCGCGTTCGAGGTGCTGGACATCAGGGCCGGCGACGAGGTCGTGGACGTCGACGCGGTCGTGACCTGCTCGAGCGGCACCTACATCCGCGCGCTGGCCCGCGACCTCGGGGCGGAGCTCGGCGTCGGAGGCCACCTGACGCGGCTGCGGCGCACCCGGGTGGGCCCCTACGACCTGTCGCTGGCCAGGACGGTCGAGCAACTCGCCGGGGAGTGCGAGATCCTGCCGATCGGCGCGGCGGTCGCGGCGGCCTTCCCGCGCAGGGACGTCACCGCTGAGGAGGCGCGCGTGATCGGGCACGGCGGCCGGCTGCCCGCCGCGGGGCTCGGCACGGGCCCGATCGGCGTGTTCGGGCCGGACGGCGAGCTGCTCGCGCTCGTGGAGGAGCGGGGCGCGCTCGCCAAGCCGCTCGCCGTCTTCGCGGGATGAGCGGGGTCAGCCGGGGTGCCGATCGCCTTCGCGAGGTGAGCGGGGTCAGCCGGGTTTGCGGGCGACTATGATGTCACGCACGATCGCCTGGTCGACCCAGTGCTCGAAGTCGGGATAGTCCATCACGTCCAGGCCGGCGCCGGCGAGGATCTTGGCCAGCTCGGCGCGCTTGCCACCGTAGGTGTTCCAGGCGATGCCCATCGCGCCGCCGGGGCGCAGCAGCTCGGCCCAGCCGGGCACGGCCCTGCTCAGCAACTCCATGGGGCTGCGCGACAACCCGCCGCCGCCCTTGCTGCCGTGCTGGACGCCGTAGGGGGCGTCGGTCGCCACGACGTCGAACGAGCGCGGCTTGAAGAACTCGCGGCTCTTGAGCGTGTCGGCGTTGACCACGGTCAGGCGCTGCACGTCGCCGGCCTTGAACGCCTCTTTCGACAGGCCGAACGTGATGTTGAGCCGCCGCCCGGCCAGCGCCCGCTCGCGGCGCACCGGCACGGTCTCGGCGGTGTGCTTGAGCCGCTTGTTGCGCAGCCAGGTCTTGATGAAACCGGCGTACGCCTCGAAGTCCTTGCCGTCGACGTCGAGGCCGTAGGCGTCGTAGCCGTACATGAGGGCCTGGTTGAGGGTCGTGCCGCGGCCGCACATCGGGTCGAACACCGCCAGCCGCTCGCCCAGCCCCTTGCCTGTGGCCAGCGCGGTGACGTTGAGCAGCAGCTTGGTGAAGTGTTCGTTGGTCTTGCCGGCGTATTTCTGGATGGTGATCAGGTCGCTGCTGAGCCGGTCGAGCGGGCGCACGGTCAGCGGCCTGAGCAGCTCGCCCTCCACGCCGAACAGGGCGTAGCCGGAAGAGAGATTCGACAGCAGCGAGAGGTGCGGCTCCGCCAGCGGCTCCGCCGTCTCGAACGTCACGTAGGGGACGCCGCCGATGACGGTCTCGTCGCCGGCCGCCACCTGCCCGCCGAGGCCGCGCGCGCTGAAGACGGCCAGCTCGTTGCGGGTCAGCCGGACGGAGCTCTCGGCGTAGACCCGGTTGAAGGCAGGCAGGATCAGAAGCGCGTAACGAGGCACGATGCCCAATCCTATCCGTTGCCGGAGTAAGGGCGCCGGGACGAGCCGGCGCGGCGACAACCCCCTGGGTTGCGGGAGACCGCGACGCGCATGGCAGGCTTGGGTGCGGTTGATCCGTGACGAGCGAATGGGGCCTGGCGTGCAGGGTTCGGGAAGGTCTGTCGTCACCATCGGCGTGTTCGACGGGGTGCACCGCGGGCACCGGCGGGTGATTGAGCGCGCGGTGGCCATCGCCCGCGAGCGAGGGCTGCGGAGCGTCGCCGTCACCTTCGAGCCGCATCCTGAGGAGGTCGTACGGCCGGGGTCTCACCCGCACCGGCTCACCAGCCTGCGGCGCAGGGGCGCGCTGCTGGCCGCGCTGGGGATCGACGAGGTCGACGTGGTGGAGTTCACCCTCGCGCTGCAGCGGACCAGCCCTGACGACTTCGTCCAGAGCGTGGCGGCCGAGCGGCTGCGGGCCGCGGTCGTGGTGGTGGGGGAGGACTTCGTGTTCGGGCACGAAGCCAGCGGCGACGTCCAGACATTGCGGACGCTGGGCGACAAATACGATTTCGAGGTAGAGGCCGTGCCCCTGCTTGGCGGCGTCTCCTCGACCGCCGTTCGCGAACTGCTCGTGGCCGGCGATGTCGAGGGCGCGAGCGAGCGGCTCGGGCGGCCGCACCGCGTGGAGGGTGTGGTCGTGCGCGGCTACCAGCGGGGGCGGCAGCTCGGTTTCCCGACCGCCAACGTGGAGACACCCCCGCACACCGCGATCCCGGCCGACGGGGTCTACGCCGGCTGGCTGGAGTGCGTGCCCGTCGCCAACCTGCCCGCCCTCTACGAGGGCGAGCGGTGGCCGGCGGCGATCTCGGTCGGCACCAATCCGACGTTCGAGGGCGTGCCGCGCACCGTCGAGGCGTACGCGCTCGACCGCGACGACCTGGAGCTGTACGGCGCGCACGTCGCGGTCGAGTTCGCGGCGCGGCTGCGCGGCAACACCCGCTTCGAGTCGATCGAAGCGCTGATCGCCCAGATTCACACCGACGTCGAGACCACCCGGAGGATCACCGGCTGACCCACGACCCGCCTCCGCGTGTCCCGCGCCGTGTGTCCCGACACCCTGGACAAGGTGGTAACCTTGCATGTCGGCTCTGTAGCGGCGGTGCTGCGCGCTGCCCATGACGGCCTTCACGCGGCGACTGTAGGCACGCACGGTCGTTCGCACACTCACATCACTCGTGCGTGCCCGTAGCTCGAAGGAGAGCCGTGTCCCTCGACACCGCTGCCAAGAAGTCCATCATCAGCGAATACGCGACGGCCGATGGCGACACCGGGTCGCCCGAGGTTCAGATCGCCCTGCTCAGCAAGCGCATCAGCGAGCTCACCGAGCACCTGAAGACGCACAAGCACGACCACCACAGCCGTCGTGGCCTGCTGCTGCTCGTCGGCCGCCGGCGCCGCTTGCTGAAATACCTGCAGAAGGTCGACATCCAGCGCTACCGTTCGCTCATCGAGCGGCTCGGCCTGCGCCGATAGCATGAAAGGGAGCGGCGTCCGCGCCGCTCCCTTCGCATATGGCCGCAGCCATGTGTCCGGGCGCGTGGCGACACACGCCTCCCGCGCCCGGCGTACAACTGAAGATCCGAGACACACAGCCCCCGCGTCCGCTTAGCACCATGCGACCCGCGACGCCTGCGGGCCGGTCCTCGGTAGTGGCTTCCGGTAAGAAAGACCGGGCGCTTCGATCGAAGACCGGCGCTGCACCTAACGAGGGTGCCGGTGAGAAAAGGGCGCGGGAGACCGACCACAAGGAGGTCCCCCGTGGAGGGTGTCCACACTGCTGAAGCCGTCATAGACAACGGCTCGTTCGGCACGCGCACGATCCGGTTCGAGACCGGTCGCATCGCACGCCAGGCGGCGGGTTCCGCCGTCGCCTACCTCGACAACGACACGATGGTGCTTTCGGCCACCACCGCGTCCAAGTCGCCCAAGGAGAACTTCGACTTCTTCCCGCTCACGGTCGACGTCGAAGAGCGCATGTACGCCGCGGGCCGCATCCCCGGCTCGTTCTTCCGCCGTGAGGGCCGTCCTTCCGAGGACGCCATCCTCACCTGCCGCCTGATCGACCGGCCGCTGCGCCCGTCCTTCGTCAAGGGTCTGCGCAACGAGATCCAGGTCGTCGCCACCGTGATGGCGCTCAACCCCGACCACCTCTACGACGTGGTGGCGATCAACGCCGCGTCGCTGTCCACCCAGCTGGCCGGCCTGCCGTTCTCCGGCCCGATCGGCGGCGTGCGCGTCGCGCTGATCGACGGCCAGTGGGTGGCGTTCCCGACCCACCCCGAGCTGGAGCGGGCCACGTTCGACATGGTCGTGGCGGGCCGTGTGCTCGCCGACGGCGATGTCGCGATCATGATGGTCGAGGCCGAGTCCACGAAGGACACGCTCAAGCTGGTCGCAGAAGGCGCCGTCGCGCCGACCGAGGAGACCGTCGCCCAGGGCCTCGATGCCGCCAAGCCCTTCATCAAGGTGCTGTGCGAGGCGCAGGCGCGCATCGCGCGGGTCGCGGCCAAGGAGACGGCCGAATACCCGGTCTTCCTTGAATACCAGGACGACGTCCACGACGCCGTCGAGGCCGCGGTGAAGACCGAGCTGGCCGCCGCGCTGACCATCGCCGGCAAGCAGGAGCGCGAGAACGAACTCGACAAGGTCAAGGCGCTGGCCGCCGAGAAGCTCCTGCCGGAGTTCGAGGGGCGCGAGAAGGAGATCTCCGCCGCCTTCCGCTCGGTGATGAAGAAGCTCATGCGCGAGCGGGTCATCAAGGAGGGTGTCCGCATCGACGGTCGCGGCACCAAGGACATCCGCGCCCTGTCGGCCGAGGTGCACGTGGTGCCCCGGGTGCACGGCTCGGCGCTGTTCGAGCGCGGCGAGACCCAGATCATGGGCATCACCACGCTCAACATGCTGCGCATGGAGCAGGTCATCGACACGCTCAACCCCGAGCGGACCAAGCGCTACATGCACAACTACAACTTCCCCCCCTACTCCACCGGCGAGACCGGCCGGGTGGGCTCGCCCAAGCGCCGCGAGATCGGCCACGGCGCGCTCGCCGAGCGGGCGCTGATCCCCGTGCTGCCCACGCGCGAGGAGTTCCCGTACGCCATCCGCCAGGTCTCCGAGGCGCTCGGCTCCAACGGCTCCACCTCGATGGGCTCGGTCTGCGCCTCCACGATGGCGCTGCTCGACGCCGGAGTGCCGCTCAAGGAGATGGTCGCGGGCATCGCGATGGGCCTGATCGGTGAGGGTGACACCTACGTCACGCTGACCGACATCCTCGGCGCCGAAGACGCCATGGGCGACATGGACTTCAAGGTCGCCGGCACCAAGGACGTCATCACCGCGCTCCAGCTCGACACCAAGCTCGACGGCATCCCCGCCTCGGTGCTGGCCGGCGCGCTCAAGCAGGCCAAGGGCGCCCGCCTGGCGATCCTCGACGTGATGCAGGAGGCGATCGACTCTCCGGCGGAGATGAACCCGACCGCGCCGCGCATCATCACCATCAAGGTCCCGGTCGACAAGATCGGCGAGGTCATCGGCCCGAAGGGCAAGATGATCAACCAGATCCAGGACGACACGGGCGCCGAGATCACCATCGAGGACGACGGCACGATCTACATCGGCGCCACCGACGGCCCGTCCGCCGAGGCGGCGCGATCGGCGATCAACGCCATCGCCAACCCGCACATGCCGGAGGTCGGCGAGCGCTACCTGGGCACGGTCGTCAAGATCGCGGCCTTCGGCGCGTTCATCTCGCTGATGCCCGGCAAGGACGGCCTGCTGCACGTCTCGCAGATCCGCAAGCTGCACGGCGGCAAGCGCATCGAGAACGTCGAAGACGTCATGGCCGTCGGCGAGAAGATCCAGGTGGAGATCGCCGAGATCGACGGCCGGGGCAAGCTCTCCCTGGTGCCGGTCGAGGTCATCGAGAAGGAGGCCGCGGAGAAGGAGGCGAAAGCCGCTTCCGGGTCCGACGAGGGCGGCGACGCCGCTCCTGAGCAGCCCGCGCCGGCCGCCGACGACCGGTCCGAGCGGCCCCGCCGCACCCGCACCCGCGTGCGCAGCAGCCGTAACGAGGGGGACGACCGCAACTCGTGAGCGAGCTCAGCCAGGCAACCATCATCAACGGCGGCGTGCTCACGAAGGAGTCTCCGTGAGCACGACCACGCTGCACCCCGGCAAAGACGGCGCCGGGGTGGTGAGGCGCACCGTCCTGCCGGGTGGGTTGCGCGTGGTGACCGAGACCATGCCGACCGTGCGCAGCGTCGCGGTCGGCATGTGGGTCGGCATCGGCTCGCGCGACGAGGCCCTCGAACACATGGGCGCCACCCACTTCCTCGAACACCTGCTGTTCAAGGGCACCCCCACGCGCGAGGCCATGGAGATCTCCGCCTCCATCGAGGGCATCGGCGGTGAGATCAACGCCTTCACCGCCAAGGAGTACACCTGCTATTACGCGCGCGTCCTCGACGAGGATCTGCCGATCGCGGTCGACGTGCTCGCCGACGTGGTGACCAGTTCGCTGGTGGCCGAGCAGGACGTCGAGTCGGAGCGCGGGGTGATCCTCGAAGAGATCGCCATGCACGACGACGACCCGTCCGACGTGGTGCACGAGCAGTTCGCCGCCGCGCTCTACGGTGACTCGCCGATCGGGCGGCCCATCCTGGGCACGGTCGAGTCGATCAACACCCTGGGACGCGACCGGATCGCCGAGTACTACCGCCGCTACTACCGGCCCCGCCGCACGGTCGTGTCCGTCGCGGGCAACGTACGCCACGAAGAGGTCGTCGAGCTGGTCACCAGGGCCTACGAGCGGGCGGGCATGCTCGACGGCCCGGCCGAGTTCGCCCCGCCGCGCACCAGCGGCCCCGGCGCCGGGACCCGCTCGGGCGTCACGGTGCTCGACCGGCCGACCGAGCAGGCCAACCTGGTGCTGGGCACGACCGGCATGGCCCGCACCGACGACCGCAGGTTCGCGCTCGGCGTGCTCAACGCCGCGCTGGGCGGCGGCATGTCGTCCCGGCTCTTCCAGGAGATCAGGGAGAAGCGCGGCCTGGCCTACTCCGCCTACAGCTACACCTCGGCCTACGCCGACACCGGCCAGTTCGGCATCTACGTGGGCTGCCTGCCCTCGAAGATCGACGACGTGCTCAAGATCTGCCGCGACGAGGTGTCCAGGGTGGTGGCCGAGGGCCTGACCGCCGACGAGATCATGCGCGGCAAGGGCCAGATGCGCGGCGGTCTCGTGCTCGGCTTGGAGGACACCGGCTCGCGCATGTCGCGCATCGGCAAGAACGAGCTGGTCTACGACGAGCTGATGTCGGTGGACGAGGTGCTGGCGCGCATCGAGGGCGTCACGCCCGACGAGATCTCCGAGGTGGCCGCCGACGTGCTCAACCGGCCGCTCACGCTCGCCGTGATCGGCCCGTACGGCGACAAGGATTTCACCGACGCGATCAGCTGACCTGCCGCTACCGTACGCAGCGCTCCGGTCCTCAGGCAGGTCCTCGGGCCGGGGCTCGGGCCGGGGCTCCTGCATGGGAGCGAGAGCAGCAGCCGGCGCACCCGCCGGTGAAGATGATCGGGCGGCGCGGGCAGGGACGTCGGCGAGCGCGTCGGGGCAGGACGATAGGGTTGTCGGTGTGATCAAGGTAGGAGTGCTCGGCGCCCGCGGCCGCGTGGGCGTGGAGGTGCGCAAAGCGGTCGAGGCCGCCACCGACATGGAGCTGGTGGCCGCGCTCGACAAGGACGACGCCATCGAGGGGCTCGCGGGCGCCGAGGTGGTCGTCGACTTCACCCATCCCGACGTGGTCATGGGCAACCTCGAGTGGGCCATCGGCCACGGTGTCCACCCGGTGGTGGGCACGACCGGGTTCGACGAGGGGCGGCTGGAGACCATACGCGGATGGCTGGCGGCATCGCCGGGCACCAACTGCCTGATCGCTCCCAACTTCGGCATCGCCGCCGTGCTCATGATGCACTTCGCCCAGCGGGCAGCCCGCTATTTCGAGTCCGTCGAGATCGTCGAGCTGCACCATCCCAACAAGGCCGACGCGCCGTCCGGCACAGCCCGGCGTACGGCTGAGATGGTCGCTGAGGCGCGCGCCGATGCGGGGTCGGCCCGGATGCCCGACGCCACGACCACCGCGCTCGACGGCGCTCGTGGGGCCGACGTGGAGGGCGTCCACGTGCACGCGGTGCGCCTGTCGGGGCTGATCGCGCACCAGGAGGTGCTGCTCGGCGGCGACGGCGAGATTCTGACCATCCGGCACGACACGATGAGCAGGTCGGCGTTCGCACCTGGCGTGCTGCTCGGGGTGCGCAGGGTCCGTGAGCTGCCCGGTCTCACCGTGGGGCTCGAGCCGCTGCTCGACCTCTGACCTCGCCCCTGACCGCGCACCCTGCCGGAGCCGGCGCACACGACGTGCCCACCACCGGGCGGTCGTGGGCACGTCGTGAGGAGAGGGCCCCGGCTCCGCACAGCCGGGCCTACGATCACCAAGATTAGTACCCCAGGCGAGGTCCGCCCGAGACATGACATCGTGTCGTCGTGACTCCTCCGCTCCTTGAAGGGAGCGGCTTCTCGCCCCGCGATTCCCCGTCGCCTGAAGGCGACGGTCCCCTCAGGAGGCTCTTATGGTGCGTTGGGCGGATGCGGATGAGCTGTCGGGGCTGGCCGACGTCGAGCTGGCGGCCGACGGGATCTTCGCGCAGGTGGGGATCGTCTTCCCACCGGGGACAACCATGATCGAAGAGGTCGAGGACCCCGGGAGGGTCCTGGTCGAGGGGGACCCGCCCGCGGGGTTCGCCCTGCTGGGCCGGGTCGACGGCAACGTGCATCTCGACCAGCTCGCCGTACACCCGCGCAGCATGCGCCAGGGCATCGGCGGGCGGCTGATGGCCGCGGTGATCGACCACGCGCGGGCCTCCGATGCGCCGGCGGTGACGCTGACGACCTACCGCGACGTGCCGTGGAACGCACCGTGGTACGCCCGGCACGGCTTCACGGTGCTGCCCGAGCCGGAGTGGGGGCCCGAGCTGCGCGCGCTGGTGGAGCACGAACGGAAGCTCGGCATCGAGGTCGCCCCCCGCGTGGTGATGCGCCGCTAACGGCTCTGGGGCAGGCGGTGCGCGGCGAACCAGCGGGCGGCGTAGTCGACGGCGTCGGGCAGCGAGAACAACCGGGCACGCGCCTGCCCGGCCCGGCCGACGCGCACGACTCCCGTCCGCTCGAAGGCGGCGCCGACGATCGCGAAGTCGCTGTCGTCCAGCGCCACGTCCTCGAACGCACACCATGTCCGCCCCGCGCCGTCGTCCACCACAGCCCGGTAAGCGCGGCGCTGCGGGCACCGTGTGTAGCGGTATTCGGCCAGGTGGAAGGCCGTGCACTTGTCGTAGCCGACGCCGAGCAGCAGCACCGACGCGCCGGCGTCGTACAGCCTGGCCAGCGGGGAGCGTTCGCCCAGGAGACAGTCACGGGCGTGTCCGTCAATGATCTTGGCGGCCAGCGGGCCGACGGCGGCGAAGGAGGTCAGGGGGTGGGCGCTGCGCAGCGCCTCTCGTAGCCTGCGGACGTGCTCGGGGACGCGGCCCATGACGTTGGTGGGGGTCGTCGCCGGGTCGTAGGGCGGCATACGCGCGCGGTACGCGGCGACCTCGCCGGCCGACATCCCGGTGATCGCGTCGCGGTGAAGGGGAGAGGTGTCGGAGTTGGCGGACGTTCCGGTGGGCACCACCAGGGTGCCGTCGGGGCCGAGCACACCACGCAGCGCGGAGACGACCGCGCCCTCCCCGCCCTCGACATGGCCTAAGGACCGCAGGGATGAGTGCACCAGCAGGACCTGCCCGTACTCCACCCCGAGCGCCGTAAGATCTGTGACCAACCGGTCATTGTCGACCATAAGATGCTGATCACCACTTGACTCGACCATGGATCACATTATTGATGAAAGATGATCCGTAACGCCAATATCTACTATCCCTCCAAAGCTGCACTTTATATGACAAATGGGACATCCCCCTAAAGGCTAGGTTTCGGCCTGACTAAAATTGGGATCGTTGCGTCGGCAGTGAAGATTGCGTCGGCTATAATCCTGCGGTTTGCAGGTGCCAATCTTCTCCAAAATCTTCCCGTCCATTTGTCGGAGGCGGCTTGTCGCCATGGCCTACCTGTATTGATGGCAGAAGACACATGCGCCTGAGGGAAACGACTGGGGCGGGGCGTGGAAGAGATCTTCACCGTGAGGCGCGATTTTCCGCGCCGTACGAGAGCGACGGACTTCGCGCTCGTCTGGGCGGCTTCGGTCATCTCCTCGATCGGCACGCGCACGCTCGGCGTGGTCTATCCGCTCCTGGCTCTGGCGATGACGGGCTCGCCGGCCGCCGCCGGGCTGACGGGGTTCGTTCTGACGATACCGATCTTGATTCTCTACGTTCCGGGCGGGGTTCTGGTTGACCGAATACCACCTCGTAGAGTTCTCCTTTTCGCGGATTCCGTGCGAGCGCTCACCGTCGTCAGCGTATGTGTGGCACTCTCCGCCGGGGGCCCGTCTCTGGGGCACATCGTGCTGGCCGCGCTCCTGGAGGGCGGGATGTGGGTCCTCCATTCGCTGGCCGGCACATCCCTGATGCCGTCACTCGTACGGCCGGGCAAACTTCGTAATGCGGTGGCCAAGACCGAGAGCACCAACCATCTGGCGTCGCTTGCGGGCAAGCCTCTTGGCGGCTTGTTGTTTGGTTTGGGGTTTTTTATCCCTTTCGTGGTGAATGCTGTACTTTTTACCCTCACCTATGTCCTGTCGCTCGGGCTGCGTGCCCAACCTCGCAGAGGCCCCGCCCCCCTGCCGCTGAGACGCAGCCTGCTGGAGGGGTTTCGCATCCTCGCGAGCCAGCCGTTCCTCCGCGCGTCGGTCGTGTTGATCACCATCACCAACCTCATGGTCAACGCACTGATCATGCTCTTCGTCGCCGGCTCGGGCGACCTGGCTCCGCTGACGGTCGGGCTCGTGCTCGGGCTGGCCGGCGTGGGAGGAACCCTCGGAGGGCTTTCTGCCGCCTATATCAAGCCGAGACGGTTCATGCTCCTCATACACATGTGGGTCTGGGTCATGGCCCTGTCCACCGCGGCCGTAGGAGCGTTTCTGCTCCATGCGCGGCCGGCCTTCTTCGCCATGGCCCTGTTCATCACCGGTTTCGTCGGCGCTCTGAGCAACGTGTCGATCAAAACCATGGAGGTGGAGTGCGTCGCCCCTGACATGCTGGCCCGCGTGGTCGGGGCTGCTCGCTTGTCGTCTCACGGCGCCGTCTGTCTTTCCGCGCCTCTGGGAGGTCTCCTGGTGACATGGTGCGATGTGTCAGGCGGCTCGATCGTCCTGCTCGTCGCGATGACATGTGTGGCCGTGGCCGGCACCGCCATGCGGGGTTTCCGGAGAAGTCTCATATCGCCCCCCGCGCAGCGACATGTCTGACCGTTTGGATCAGAGGGCGGCATCGACCAGTCGCCGGGCGTCCTGGGCCATGTGGTGAGGCAGAGCGGGGGCCTTAGCGGAGATCGCCCGTCGAGCCAGGTCCACCGCCGAGGAGATCTCACCCGCGAGTTGTTCGACTCTCGCCGCATACAACAGCAGCGGACCGTGCTCCATGTCCTCTTCCGCCAGGGCTTCGACCATCTCCTGCTGAGCATCTTTGATGCTCTCGGTCTGCGCGAGCGCGAGCGCGTGCGCGACCTTGGCGAACGGCCATCGCAGTGGACCTGCCCGTTCGAGGTCCTGCAGCGCTGCAAGGGGCCGGCCCATGCCGGCCAGGATCTGTCCGCGGCTGAGCAGCGCGTCGGTGTTGTTGCCCTCCCTGTCGAGAACACCGTCGAGTACGCTTACGGCCGCGCCCGGATGTCCGCCATGCCACAGCGCCCACGCCAGCTCCGTCTGGATCGTGAGATCCCCGGGCACCCGGACCACCGCGGCGTGCAACTCGCGCACAGCGATTTCGGGTGACCCCTGCGCCAGCCGGAGCCGCCCGATGGCGGTGAGAAACGGCCCGACTGCGGTCACCGCTCCGGCGGTCTCGAAGCTTTTGGCGGCATTGCTGTAGTGGAGGATCGCGTCATCGAGATCCCTCTGCTCGTGCGCGATGTTGCCGAGCAGCGACTCGACGTGCGCCCGCAGCCGGAGGTCGCTCTCCACGGACCCGGCCAGCACCTCCTCGCAGAGCCTGGCCGCCAGCAGGAGATCGCCTTCGCGCACCGCGCTCTCCGCCTCGCGGAGGAGCTCCGCGGGTCCCGGCTCCACGTACGGGTGCGATGTCCGGTCGTCCTGCCCGACGGGCTGGAGCATCCGGTCGTAAGCGAGCTGGTACAGCCGTTCGCCCATGTCCTGGTCAGCCCGGAGGATGCGCCGCTTCACCAGCAGAGCGATCACGGTCCTGCCGATCCCCGCTGTCCTGATCGCGCTCTGCTTGACCGTTCTGCTGCCTCCCGCCGGATCGAGGAAGGTCAGCCGCAACCATGTCCTCAGCCGAGGGTCGTCGCCGCTGAACCGGTCGGCGGCGATCTGTCGGATTTCTCCGGCATAATGCCACGACAGAGTCCTGTCAACGTGTCCGAGCACGTCGCTCTTCGAGATCTCGGTGGTCTCCGCGGGCAGAGTGTTCCACAGCGCCTCGCAGACCACCTGGAGCTGGGCCGGGTCGGCGCCCTCGGGCTGCGGGCGGCTGCCGGAGCGTGTCCTGACCGTGACGAGGTCGCGTACCAGCCGTTCGCCCGCGCCTCCTGAGAACGCGCGTCCCGTGCCTTGGATCGGCCGACGCGCCGCCTCCAGTGCGGAGTCGAAGTTCAACGCCTCGAGAGCGAAACGTTCGGGGGCGGCGCCGTCCGCTGCCGGGGCGGCGCGGGTCAGCTCCGGCTCATACTTCCGCAGATCCGTCAGCCGATCCGCGCGGATCGACAGCAGCAGGTGGAGGCGCGAATCCTGGCGCAGCGCCTCTGCGAGCTGGCCGAAGAACCAGTCGCGGTAGAGCTGATGTCGCCGGCCGTGAGAGAAGAGCTCTTCGACCTGGTCGATGGCCATCAGGGTGAGAGTCGGATCTCCATAGGCGTCGCGCTTGACGGGGCGGTTGCGCAGGAACGCCGAAATCGTCATGCCGGCGAGCCGGGTGGGGGGAGCCAGCGGGGACCAGGACAACAACAGGGCCAGGACGTACGGATTATGAGGAGGCAACGCCGCCCGCGGAAAAGAGGACCCGTAGGACACCCTCCCGAGGGGGAGGACGTCGATCTTGTTCGGGCTGAGGAGCGGCATCACGCCCGCCAGAATCAGCGAGGTCTTCCCGATGCCCGAAGCGCCGTAAAGGACGCTCAGCCGCTGTGTCTGCCAGAGGTCGCAAATCTGATGGGATTCCGCGTCACGCCCGAAGAACCGATGCCGATCCTCTGTGCGGAAGGCACGCAAGCCCTTATAGGGGGTCAGCGTCACGTGCTGTGAGTCTGTGCCGGCCATAACCATGTCGATCCCATCCGCAGCCGCGTTTCACCGCACATTTCCTCCGTGGCGAAAGATGGCATACATCTTCGCGCACGTGGTGGCCGCGCGCACCCGTCCGCAGTGACGCTCCGTTCTCCGTTGCGAGAAGTGCGGTTCTCGTGTTCGGCTGCGGGAGGAGCGGAGAAATGCTTCAGATGGAACTGTCGAATCTCGCTAGTTGCTCCTTGTCGTCGTTCAGGCAGGAGACCACCGCTGCCCGGAGTGCGGCGCTCTCCATCTCGCCCAGGCTGCTCAGCGGAAGGTTGGACACGTCGATCAGGCTGCAGGATGTGTACTGTCCGTCACGCATACGCACTCCGTCCATTTTGGCCACCCGAATATCAAACAACTTGCGGGCACTTATCAGGTGCCCGCCCGGCCGGTCTGCAACACGTTCAGACAAGTTCCTTATTATGATTCTGTGATAAGCGGCTCGACTTATCAACCTCTAGGATGGGTCCACGGTTACCGGCTCTTCGGGCGTGAAGCGGAGGATCGACATGACGGAGCATTCTCAGCCCATGACGCCTGGACAGAAGATCTGGGAAAGGGTTCCGAAGCGCAATCCCAACTTCACCGGCCGCGCAGACCTCCTGACGGCTCTCAGGAAGAGCATCAACACCGTGACCGCGGTCGTGGCCCAGCCCCAGGCACTGCAGGGTCTCGGGGGTGTCGGTAAGACCCAGCTGGCGATCGAATACGCGTGGCAATATCGCGATCACTACGACTTGGTCTGGTGGGTCTCCGCCGATCAGCCGTTGCTCGTTCCGTCGGTGCTGGCGGGAATGGCCCAGGCGCTCGGGTTGCCGCCGGCGACCAGCACCGGAGTGGAGCAGGCCACGCAGTCCGTGTTACGCACGCTGGAGAGCGGGGCGCCTTACAGACGTTGGCTCTTGATCTTCGACAACGCCGAAGAGCCGGAATACATCAAGGACTTCATTCCCAGAGGGCCCGGCCACGTCCTCATCACGTCGCGGAACTCACGCTGGAGCGACCATGAGCCCACCATCGAGGTCGACGTCTTCAAGCGTGAGGAGAGCATCGCCTTCCTCGCCAAGCGCCTGGGCGATGCGATCGCGCAGCAGGAGGCGGATCTCCTGGCCGACAAGCTCGGGGACCTGCCGCTCGCGCTGGAGCAGGCCAGCGCCCTGCTGGCCAGGACCTTGATGTCGGTCGAGGAATACGTCTCGCTGCTGGACGAGCAGGCGAGCAGGCTGCTCAGCCTCGAGAAGGCTCCGACCTATCCGCAGTCCATGACCGCCGCGTGGCAACTTTCCGTCGCCCAACTGGAGGATCGAGTCCCGGCTGCGGTCGAGGTGCTGCGCTGTTGCGCGTTCTTCGGGCCCGAGCCCATCCCGCGAGACGTCTTCCGCCGCGGCAACAGAGCGGTCGGCCCTCGCCTCATGCCCATCCTGTCCGACCCGATCGAACTGACCAATGCCCTGAGCAACCTGGAACGCCTGGCGCTGGTCAAGGTCGAGCCGTCCGCGCGCACGCTCCAGGTCCACCGGCTCAACCAGGCGCTGCTACGCGATGAGACCAATGAGAAGGACCGCACGGAGTTCCGCCACGAAGTGCACCTCCTGCTGGCGGGCAGCGCGCCCAGCGACCCTGACGACACGACCAAGTGGTCCCAGTTCGACGAACTCGCCGCTCACTTGGAGCCGTCGGGACTGATCGACTGCAAGGCGCCGATCGCGCGCAAGTTCGCCCTCAACCTCGTACGCTACCTGTACGTGCGCGGCAGTTACCGGCAGGCGCAGGCGCTGCTGAACCAGTACATCACGCGGTGGACGGAGGCGAGCGGCGAACGGCATTCCGACGTGCTGGTGGCCCGCATTCACCTGGGGCTCGTTCAGCTCGCCCTGACCATGTACGTCAGGGCTGATGAGCTCATGAAGGAGACCGTCGATCAGATGATCGAGTCTCTCGGTCCAGAGCACCCGGAAACGCTGTGGGGCAAGAACAGCTACGCCGGGGCGCTCCGTGGCCGCGGCGACTTCCTCCGCGCCCGGGAGCTCGACGCGGAGGTCTACGAGGGCTACCGGCGGCTGCACGGCGAGATCGACAACAACAGCCTGCGGGCTCGCAACAACCTTGCTCTGGACTTCGCCCTCACCAGCGACTACATCGAGGCGCAGCAGATCTTCCAGGAGGTCTACCTCCACAGAAGCGTCACGGAGGGAGTCGGCCGGCGCGTTCTGCTCCTGACGTGGACCAATCTGAGCCGAGCGGTACGACTCAGCGGCAAGTGCCAGATCGCGACCGACATGGCCGAGGAAGCGTACACGTACGGGGTGTCACATCTGGGAGACGACCATCCCATCACCCTGCGGGCGGCGAAGGACTTCGCCATCTCGCTGCGCAGGAGCGGGCGGCTGACCGAGGCGCTGGAACTGATGCGGGACACTCACACGCGCCTGTTCCGGCTGTACGGAGACGGCAACGCCGACACGATGGCGGCGGCCATCGCCTTGTCCAACGCGCTGCGGGCAGCCGGTGAGTTCGAAGAGGCGAGGGAGACGGCGCAGCGCGCGCTTCCGCACTACCCCGGGGTGTTCGGGGACGATCACCCGTTCACCCATGCGGCCCAGGTCAATGTGGCGCTGCTCATGCGCCTGGACGGCGAGGCCGCCGCGGCGCGGGAGCTCAATGAGCGGTGTTTGGCCAGTCTCTCCGAGCGGATCGGCCGGGATCACGACTATTCCTTGACGTGCGCCATCAACCTGCAGAACGACCTGGCAGCGCTGGGCCTGCACGAGCAGGCCCGTCTGCAGGGCGAGGAGACCCACCGGCTGATCCAGGCTCGCTTCAACCCGGACCACTACCTCGGTCTCGTCTGCGCCGCCAACCTGGCCCAGGACCTGCAGGCGACGGGGATGAAGGGAGAGTCGGAGCGGTTGCTGACGGAGACCTCGCAACGGCTGGGCGCGGTCATGGGTCGTGACCACCCGGAAACCCTCGCTGTTCTCGCAGGTGAGCGGCTCAACTGCGACTTCGACCCGCCGCCCATCTGATGCCGGTCCGCGTCACGTGCGGGTGCCGGCCCAGGTCGCTTTGTGGTTCTCGGACCGCAGCCGGGCCTGGACGGCCGCGGCCGGCGTGACCGGCTCGGCCAGCCAGCGTGCGAGCGTGCCGCGCAGCGTGGTGACCAGGTGCGTGCCGGCCTCCGTCAGCGCGCCGCTGCCGAGGAGGGTGCCGGTGACCTGGTACGCGGCCTCGCGCCAGCGGGCGAACTCCACCTGGGCACGCTGCGCGTGCTCCGGGTCGTCGGTGTGCCGCCGCCAGAATCTCGCGACGCCCGCGTGCGCGTACGCGCCGTGCAGCAACCCGAAGACCGGGCGTGGGTCGGGACGCCACGGCGCGTAGAAGCGGCGGCCGTCGTCGGGAGCGACCAGCTCCACCACTTCGCTCAGGGCGTTCAGCTTTGTGTGCTGGAGCTCGTGCGTCAGGGTGAGGGCCATGCCGATCCCGTCGATCGGGTCGGACAGCGCGATCGTGCCGAACGTGTCCCGCGCGGAAGCGCTGTGTTGTTCGAGTGACGTGGTCACCACGGGCGTGAGCACCGAGACCGCCGCCGCGAGTTCCCCGGCCACCGTCGGGTGGCGGGTCAGCAGCACCTGCCAGGCCTCGCGCAGGCAGGCCGCCCATCGTTGCCGTCGCTCGCCGGTCAGGCGTTCGCCGACGTCGTCGCCCGGCCAGCGGTAGGGGTCGAGGTCGTCGATGGTCATGCGCACGTCCGGCGAGACGGGGATGTGGTGCAGGGCCTGCCAGCCCGGCTCGTCGCCCGAGAGGCTCACCCGGTGCGCGCGGCCGCCGACGTGCAGCTCAGCCCCGTCCTCCGCGGGTTCGACGGTCGCCTGGACCACCTCGGGCAGGTCTCCGGGCAGGGTCAGCAGCCCGAGCGAGGGCAGCATGAGCTCGCCGCCGGGCACGGGCACCTCCAGGCGGCAGGCGCTGCGGGTGCGGATCGCCGCGGCCAGCGCGACCGCCGAGAGCCGCCCCGGGTCGCCGCCGCCGGCGGGCAGCGTCCGGCAGGTGTGCAGCGCCCAGGCGCCCACCGCCGGATGGCGCAGGCAGCGGTCGACCTCCGCGGGGAAGGCGGTCTCCAACTCGGACAGGACCGAGTAGGCGCGGGACACGAGGGCGGTGTGCGGGTGTCCGGTCCGGTGCGCCTCGGCCACGAGCAGCCGTACCAGGAGCCGGTGTTTGCTCGCCTGGGCGGCGCACAACTCGCCCACGGCCTGCGCGCCTCCCTCACCTGCGGCCAGCCCGGCGAACGCGGCGCCGGACACTGTGTGGACGGCGTTCATCCGGCTCCCCGCAGCCGGGCCACATCACGCTCGCAGCGCGTCGCGATGTGCGTGATCAGCCGGTACAGGTCTGGACAGTAGACCGACGGCTCGGCGAAGCCGGTGGCCTGATGGTAGCGGTGGGCGTAGTGGCCGCCCCCGCAGACGGACATGAGATCACAGCGGTGGCAGGTGACGGAGAGCGCCTGCTCGCCGATCTGCCTGGCGACGATCGCGGGGTGCCGTAACGCCCTGTCGAGAGAGTCGCTGAGCACGTGGAGCCGGGTCTCGGGCGCGCCGTGATAGGCACTTTTCAGGATGTCGGACTGCTCGATGCCGCCGTCGGTCTCGATCACGACCATGCGGACGGGTGACAACCCGACGCTCTCCGCCCGGGAGGAGCCGCCCATGACCAGGCGCATGATCTCCCGGAAGAGCCGGACCTCCGTGTGCAGGACCGGGCTCTCGTACCAGCGGTCGAAGATGCGGATGAGCCAGTCGGCGTACGGTGTGGCCGGCGAGTGGGGGTCGCGGAAGGGCGGTGGCGCGGCCCAGTTGCCGTGCGGCAGCAGGAAGTCGATCGCCGGCGGGTCGAACTCCAGCAACGCCTCGTACGTCCGCAAGGGATCGTTGCGCACGTCGACCGTGCACAGGATGCCGCTGAACAGGTGGTGGTAAGGTCCGGCGGTCAGCCGCCACAACGACTCGCTGACCAGGGCGTGGCTGCCGCGGCCGTCGGCGAAGCGGCGGTGGCGGTCCTGCCCCTTGGCGTCGCCGTCCAGGCTCACCCCGACACGCACCTCCAGCGACTCGAACAGCCGCAGGTACGACTCGTCGAGCCGCACCCCGTTGGTCTGGACGTGGACGTTGACCCTGGTGCCCGTGTCGACCGCGCCGCGCACGCCCTCGACCAGTCGCGTGATGAGCGCGGGGCCCGCGAGCAGCGGTTCGCCGCCGTGCAGGATGACGTCGATCTCCGGCAGGTCGTGGCGGGTGGCATGCTCCGCGATGCGGTGGATCGCGCGGTCGGCGATGGCGTCGGACATCCTGCGCGGCTGGTCGCGCCAGCTCTGGTCGGCCATCTCGTACACGTAGCAGTGGCGGCAGGACAGGTCGCAGCGGCTGTGGATTTTCAGGATGAACTGCTGAAAGGCGAGCGGCTTCCAGCCGGTCGCCAGCAGCGCGTCGACGTCGAGGAATTCCGGGAATCCCAGGGTGAGCAGTGGTCTCGATGCAGGGTTTCCTGACAACGGATACCTCTTCGCTCTCGCGCCTCAACCGGCCGTCGCTCATGGCGGAGTGCTGCGTTGGACCCCGGTCCTTATGTCTCACGACTTGGACGGCGAGTCAAGATTTATGGCGGTTAATGCGATTTTCTTCCTGGTAATAGAGCAACTCCTCAAAGAACAGAAACAGCTCATCGATTTCCGCGATCAGCGGCAACCAGTCGTACGTGCCGAATCCGCCGGGCTCCAGTGGCGACAGCAGATGAGCGGTGGCTCTGAGGGCGCTCGGCGGGATCTCGATCGGCATGATCTGGCTGACGCCGCCGCGGAAGGCCAGCGCGAGCGGGTGCAGCAGCCCGCGTACGCCGAGCGCCTCGAGCGCGAGCTCGGCCGGCTGCCTGGACATCGCGCCGTCGGCCAGCCCCAGCGTTCCCGGGTTGGCCAGGGCCACGAGGACGCGCAGCTCGGGAGGCAGATCGCGGAGCACGCGCGGCGGCAGCTCCGACTCGGCATGCCGCTGCCTGCGCGCCAGCAGGAGCAGCATCTCCGGACACCCTTCACGCAGCCCACGCAGCACGTCCGGCACGCACTGGGCGGGCGAGCGCTCAGAGACGGCCAGCCGGCGCCCCAGGGCCTGCCTGACGATCGCGAGCGGCTCGGCCAGCATGGCCTCCACAAGCCGCTGGTAACCGTCGTCGGGGTCCTCGCGGAGCGCGTAGGCGTAGCGTCCGACCGGGTCGGCGGCGTGCGGGCCGGCGCGCGTGCCCGCCTCACGGGCCAGGCGGTCGAGGTCGCGCCTGGACTCCGCGCCCGCCACCGCGTGACGTACGTTCGACGCCGCCGGCGACCTCCAGAGCAGGGCCGCGGCGACGAGCGCGGCGACGCCGCCGACGATCAGCGCCCACCGCAAGGGGAGCATGCCGACCGCGGGCGCCGCGGCGAACAGGACGGCCGCCGCGACGACGGTCAGGGCCAGCAGGGAGAGCAGCCTCGTCCGCCTGCGCGCGGCGACCGTGCCGGCCCTGCTGAACTCCAGCCAGTCGGTCGCGGCCCGCGCGTCCCTGAACTCGGTGATGCGTTCCACCAGCTCCACCCGGCGGGCCGGCCAGTCGGGGCGGCGCTGCCGCTCGCGGTCGAGCCGCTCGGCCACGTCGTCGAGCCTGCGCTGCAGCGCCAGTACCTCGCCCTGGCGCGCCGCGACCAGGTCGTCCATCCGCGTCCGCAACTCCCGCAGGGTCTCGTCCTGCGGGAGCGGCTCGCCGGAGCCGGCCGGTATGGCGGCCAGTCGCTTGACGAGCTCGTCCAGGGCGCGCCCGAAGCCGGGGGAGCCGTCGGCGACCAGGACCACGTGCATCGCCTCGCGCAACACGGTGAGCACGGTGGGGCTGACGTATCCCGTGACCAGGAGCGCGGTGAACGCCGCCGGAGCACCGGAGCGCCTGGTGACCATCTCGTCGGCGATGGCCACCTCGTCGTCGAAGAACATGGCCTCGGACAACCTGATCACGGCTCTCGGCGCGGAACCGCCGGGCAGCTCGAACGACGTGACGGCGCCGTTCTCCTCGACCCGCTCGGCGGCGAGCCCGCAGGCGCGCAGCTCTCTCTCGACGAGCGTCGCCAGGGCGGCGAAACTGGGCGCGCGGCCGTGCCGGGCGGAGGCGGTCGCGACCAGCCCGGCGTCGATGAGTCCTCCAGGAGCCGCGGCTTCGAAGGCAGCCCAGGCCAGCTGGAGCAGCAGGCGGACGTTGCCGCCGCTGTGCCGCAGCAGCTCCAGCACGCCCGCCTCGGTGAACGGCCAGACGTCGTCGCCGTCCGACTGCCGGACGGCGTTGATGTAGGTGGCCAGCACCAGCGTCGCCTCGCCAGGAGTGAGCGGCAGCATGTGGCAGGCGCCGGCGCCCAGCCGCTGGCGGAGATCCTGCGGCATGCACTCCCAGCCCGCCTCGCTCGCCACGAGGACGAGCATCCCGCGGGCCCGCGGGACGGCCTCGACCAGACCGTGCAGGATCCCGATGTTCCTGGGCACCGGGTCGCCGTCGTCGAGCAGGAACTTCTCGCACTGATCGAGCACCATCACGAACGGCCGCCCGCCCCTGGTCACCAACCTGGTCAGCAGTTGCAGGCCGTAACGGCAGGTGAGCGGGTCGTCGATCTGGGCGCTGACCCCGAGCGCCCTGGAGGACTCCGGGCTGATCGGCCGCCCGCACAACCAGTCGTAGGCGTCGTCGGCGAACCCGGGCCGCGTCAGGTACGACAGGGCCCGCTGGAACTGCGGCCAGTCGCCGGCCACCGCGGCGATCTCCTTGGCCTGTTCCTCCAGCACCTCCCCGGACTCCACCGGATCAGGAACGAACGGGCCGGACCGCCGGGACTCCCCGGCGGCCGGCCTCACCGCGCGGCCGGAAAGGTCGTCCGCGAGCGTGTCGAGGTAGCTCAGGCTCAGCTCCACCAGCAGGCTCAGCGGAAGCTGGGAGACCATGCGCCGGTAGGCGGCGACGAAGTCGTCGTCCTGGAATCTCAGGTAGAGCTGAACGGCGTCGGGGGACTCCTCGTTGACGACCGCCATCATGGACCGCGCGGCGTGCGTCTTGCCGATCCCGTGCGCGCCGTACAGACAATGGAGGCCGCCGTCGCCGTCGAACGCCGCCAGGTAGGCCCGGGCCTGGCGCACGACGTCACGCACGCCCGGCAGGAGCGCGGTGGGCGTGCTGCGCGCCCAGTCGCTCAGGAAGCCCGGCAGGGACGTCTCTTCGGCGCTGGACGTGCCACGGGCGGGAAAGGGGTTGCGCGCGGGGTAGTCAGCCATCGATGCCTCCAAGCCCGTTCCATCTCTCGCGCTGGTACATCCGGTTCACCAGCCAGCTCTCGGGCATGTGCAGGTCGTCCGTGGGCCAGGGGTCGTCCCTGTCGTACTCGCGCAGCCGGAACTCCAGCAGCAGCTCCAGATGTTGCATCGCCCGCCCGACGGTGTAGGGGCGACCGCTGAAGGCGCTCTTCACGCCCTCCTCGTGGAAGGGGGAGGGCGGCCGGCCCGTCCAGCGTCCGCGCGCCAGTTGTGCCACCTGCTCCCCTGTCAGGGCGCTCAGATCGACGACGTGCACGTGGGAGGCCAGCCGCTCCCGCTCCGCCCTGGTCAGCCTGAAGGTGTTGGCGTGGTCGTAGTCGTCGACCGTGAACACGACGACGGTACGGGTGTTCTCGAACACCTTGGTGGCCAGGCTGATCAGCTTCTTCGTCGGGACGCTCTCGTACCGGATGCCGAAGCCTCTCTTCGCCGCGGCGTAGGTCGAGCCGGTGAGCCCGGCGATCTCCTGCAGGTCGTACGCGTTCATCTGGTCGGTGTGCGTCCGCCTGCCCAGCTCGGCGAAGCGCTCGCGCAGCACGTCGGGGATGGCGATGGCCTGCTCGTTCATCTTGTTGCGCAGGGAGAGCAGCGTCGAGCACATCATCGGATAGGGGTCCTGGGTCATCTCCTCGGGCTCCGCGCAGTGGGTGGCGAAGCTCTCGCCGAGCCCGGCGGCGTGCCTGTAGAGGCTCATCACGTGGTTGGCCAGGGATGTCCTGCCGCTCTTGCTCACGCCGTTGATGAGGAAGAACACCGGGCCTTTCTCGCTGACGCCCGTCTCGACGGCCTCTTTGATCGTCGCGAGCCGCACGAAGCCGGCCAGCTCCAGCATGCGTGCGCGGTCGGCGTCGTCGGCGACGGCGTTCAGCGGCCGGCAGGTGTACGGGTTGCCGGACCGCAGGCCGTAGAGCTCGTAACGGGCGGCGGGCGGCATCTCATCCGCCGATCATGGTCAGGTAGGCGGGCAGCTCGCCTGCGGACGCCTCGAAGGTGGAGCCGGCGAACAACGGTGCCAGGAAGGCGTGCCTGTCGTGGTGGGCCTGGGTCAGACGCTGCAGCTCGTCGGCCTGGGCGCCGAAGCGCGCCTGGAACCCCTGAAGCACGTCGGTGACCAGTTTGTCCTGGTAGGCGAGTTCGAGCGCGACCAGCAGGGCCGGCTGCCGCACCACATCCGCGAACAGCTCGGGGCTCTGCACGCGCAGCACCACCAGCCGCACCACCAGGTCGGTGTGCAGTCCGGCGAGGCCGGGGGTGTTGTCGATGACGGCCTCGGTCAAGCGCAACAGGTTGAGCACCCGCTTGATCTTGCGAGGGTTGGGCGCGACGATCCGTTCCAGCGTCTCCCCATGCATGGCGGCCATCTCGCCGGGGAGCGAATCGCGGATGAAGGCCCCCACCTCCGCCGGGCCGAGCGGGTAGAGGTGCAGCGGGAGCTGGATCATCTTGTCGAGGTAGTCGTCGGCGACGGTGGCGTGGTCGGAGAAGCCGAACGGCTGATACTTCACCGACACCCCGCGGTCGACCACATCCTTGGCGAGCGCGATCATCACGAAGACGTTCCTGAGGTCCAGGAACAACTTGATCGATTCGAGCACGTCGATGATCTGGTCGGGCTCGCACCTGTCGAGGTCGTCCACGAAGAAGATGATCGTCTTGCCCGTGGCGGCCAGGCGGTCGGCCTCCTGCTGCAGCAGCCCGCGCAGCCGGCCGGTCTGGCTGTCGACCTGGCCGCGGAGCTCGGCGTACTGCTGGGCGAGCCTGCCGATCTTCTCCACGCTCACCGAGCCCAGGTTGACCCTTTTCAGCACCTCGTCGGCGGCGAGGTTCAGCATGATCGTGCCGAGTCGCCGTACGGTGTCGGCGAAACGGCGGCCGGGGTCGGCGTTGAGCGTGTCGTGCAGGGCGTTCAGGAGCGGAAGTAACATCTCGGGCTCTCGGCGGTGCACCCACGGGTTGAAATGCACCCGGACGAAATCGTCGCCGTGCTGATCGAGGAGCCGCTCGTCGACCATGCGGAGCAGGGTGGATTTCCCGCTTCCCCAAGCGCCGAAAATCCCGATGGTCAAAGGCGTCTGGGTGCGGGGATGGGTGATGACCGAAACAAGCGGATTAACGTAGCGCCGAAACTGCAGCAGATCTCCCCGCCAATCCACCGGCGCATCCGAGAGCATCGCGAAATCGGGCATCGTCCCTCCAGCAAGAGGATGCCTCTTTTATGCCACCGAATGCCCGTGGTTATCCAACGGTAATAACGCTGGACACGTCACCCCCGGGAGAGGTAGGCGTCCACCTCGGCTTGATAGGCGTCCTTGACGTGCCGCGGCAGCCAGGCGATCTCGAACGCGTCGCGTTCGAGCCGGGCCAGCTCGTCCCTGGTGAGCTGGAGCGCGCCCTGCAGGGCCTCCAGGTTCTCCCCCACATAGGCCCCGAAATAGGCCGGGTCGTCGGAGTTGATCGTCACCCGCACGCCCAGGTCCATCAGCTTGCGGATGTCCTCGGCCTTCATCGAGTCGGTGACGTAGCCGTTGGAGATCGGGCAGCAGGTCAGCCCCATGCCGCGCTCCAGGACCGCTCCCACCAGCCGCTGATCCTCCAGGAGGTTGACGCCGTGGTCGATCCGGTTGACGCCGATGTCCTCGACGGCCTGGCGGATGTGCTCGGCCGCATCGTCCTGGTCGACGTCGCAGTGCATCGTCAGGAGATAGCCCTCCTGCCTGGCCCGCTCATAGACCGCCGCGAACTTCACCGGCGGATTGCCCTTCTCGTCGGAATCGAGCCCGACGCCGGCGATCCACTCTTTGTGCGGCAACGACTCCAGCAGCGTGGCCATCGCGTATTCGGACTGGAAGTCGCGCAGGAAGCACATGATGAGCTGCGCCCGCACCCCGAGCCGCGCCTCCGCGTCCATCAGCGCCCGCCGCAGCCCTCGGATCACCACGTCGAACGGCACCCCCCGCGAGGTGTGAGCCTGCGGGTCGAAGAAGATCTCGGCGTAGCGGACGTTCTGCTCGGCGGCCTTGCGGAGGTAGGCCATGGCCAGGTCGTAGAAGTCGGGCTCGGTGCGCAGCACCCGCATGCCCTCGTAGTAGATCCGCAGGAAGGACGGCAGGCTGTCGAAGGTGTAGGCGGCCCGCATCTGCTCGACGCTCGCATAGGGCAGCCGCAGGCCGTTGCGCCTGGCCAGTTCGAACTTGAGCTCGGGCTCGAGGGTGCCCTCGATGTGCAGGTGGAGCTCGCATTTGGGCAGACCGGCGATGAAGTCCTTCACCCGTCCACCCTAGAAGACGACCGTCCGCCCTAGAAGATGAACGCCAGCCCCACCGCGAAGAGCAGACCGTACGCCATCTGCAGCTTCCCCGTCTGCTGCAGCACCGCGATCAGCGCGGGCCCGACCGCCTTGCCCAGCACCGCCCTGATCGGCGAGACCGCCAGCGGCGCGGCGAGCAGCGCGAGCGCGGCCCACGGCGTGATCGGGACCATGGCCAGCGCCACGAGGAACGGCACCACCTGGCAGGCGACGTAGAGTGCGCGGGTGCGCTCGGCGCCCAGTAGCACGGCGAGCGTGCGCTTGCCCGCCTGGCCGTCCGTGCCGACGTCGCGCAGGTTGTTGACCACGAGCATCGAGCACGACAGCAGCCCCACGGGAATCGACGCGACGAGCGCCGCCCAGCTGAGCGACTCGGTCTGCACGAAGGCCGTGCCCACCACGGGCACCACCCCGAAGAACACGAACACGGCGACCTCGCCCAGGCCGCGGTAGCCGTACGGGTGCTTGCCCCCGGTGTAGAACCAGCCGGCCGCGATGCACGCCGCGCCCACCAGCAGGATCCACCACGCCCGCGTGACGATGACCAGGACGAGCCCCAGCACCGCCGCCACGGCGAAGCTGCCCAGCGCGGCGGTCAGCACCTGCCGCGGCGTGGCCGCCCGCGAGCCCACCAGCCGCATGGGGCCGACCCGCTGGTCGTCGGTGCCGCGGATGCCGTCGCTGTAGTCGTTGGCGTAGTTGACGCCGATCTGCAGGGAGAGCGCCACGAACAGCGCAAGGATCGCCCGCCACCACACGAAGCCGCCCTCGCCGATGGCCACGCCGGTGCCCACCATGACAGGCACGACGGCGTTGGGGAGCGTGCGCGGGCGGGCGCCCGCGAACCACTGACCGGAGGTTGCCATGTCGTCGACCTTCTAGCTGATGTCGGTGGTGAGCCGGACCATCCTGATCGGGCGGCCCATGTCGAGAACGCGTTCGGCGGTGTCCTCGCCCCAGCCGGCCGATTCGAGGAAGCCGAGCACCGCGTAGTTGTCGGCGAAAGCCCAGGTGACGATCTGCCGGAAGCCGTCTTCGCGCAGGTGGTCGACGGTGGCGTTGAGCAGGCGGCTGCCGTGGCCCCGGCGGACGAAATCGGGGTCGACCAGCAGCGTCAGCATCTCGGCCACCACGCTGGGGTCGAGGTCGGGATCTTCGGCGGGGGCGTGGGAGGCCAGCCCCACCACGCGCTCGCCGCCACGGGGAGTGGTCAGGGCGGCGCTGCCTCCCTTGCCGAGCGCGGGGAAGCCCTCGGTGTCGAGGATGGTCTCCACGGCCACCAGCACCCGATGCATGGGGGTGGGCGGAGCGACGATCGCCTCGTCCCACTGGCGCAACCACATCTTCTCCGCAGCCGCGCCGGTCATCTGCTCGAGTGGGCCCTCGGGGAGGAAATCCCGATAGCCGTAGCGCCAGGCGCGGATCTGCGTATTCGCAACCTGGAGCACATCCTCGCGCCGGGCCGCCCGGACGCCTACGTCTGCCATCTCGGCCCGCTCCTTCGACTGCCGTTCATGCCACAAGGCACGACTTACACCGTATCGGTGTTTGACCCTTGGAGATGACGTGAACCCTTCTTCCTGGCCCGGTAAGCCCGGGTCTTGGTGCGGTTACCGCATACCCTCATGGAACACCATGAGCGCGATCGGTTCTTCGACCCGTCGACGAACGCCCACTGGCAGGTTCCCTCCGCGCACACCTTGAGCCGGTCCCACGACGCGGTCACGGCCGCCACGGCGATCGTCGCCAGCCCGCCCGGCACGCCGCCGCCGGCGGCGGCCGGCTCGGGCCGCTCGCCCGGCCTCGCCCTGATCGTGAACGGCAACGCGGGCAGCTCGGCGGCCTCGCGCCTGAGTGCCGCCCTGAGACCTTCGCGGAGGGCGATCGCGGTGTGGAGGTCGTCGTCGGTGGCCCGGTCGTGCGGCCCGGCCAGGCCGCGCTCGCGCAGCCACAGGGCCAGCTCGGCGGGGGAGGACAGCTCGTCCGCCTGCGCCTCGACGTCGTAGGTGTTCACGAAGTCGCGTACGAGCTCCGCAGGGCACGGCATGCCGGTCACTCTAATAGGTGTGGATCAAGCATTCATGCTCGCCCCGGACCCGACCAGGGATTCGTGGAGACCTCGTCCAGCGCCTGGGCGAGCCGGCGTACCCCTTCGTGCAGCTCCGCCAGGTGGGCGGCGGCCATGTGGGTCACCCGGATCCGCGGCCCCGGCGGCTCGGACGGGTAGTAGATCCGGCCGGGGCTCACCAGCGCGCCGTTCCGCCTCGCGGCCTCCACCAGCGCGCTCTCGTCGACCTCGGCCGGCAACCGTACCCACAGGTGCATCCCGCCGGCGGGCAGCAGGTGCGGCTCGGCCCGCGGCATCCGCGCGGCGAGCGCGGTGGCCAGCGCGTCGCGCCGGATCCCGATCTCCGCGTGCACGGCGGCCAGGTGCCGCCGCCAGGCCGGTGACTCCACGAACTCCAGCGCTGTCTCCTGCAGCGGCCGTGCCACGAAGAACGATTCGACGAGCTGGCTGGCCCGCAGCCGGTGCGCGGCCGGCCCTCTGGCGATGACGGCCGCCACCCGCATGCTCGGCGAGAGGATCTTCGTCAGCGAGCCCACGTGGACGACGGTGCCGTGCCGGTCCATGGACGCCAGCGACGGGGGCGCCTGGCCGGTGAGGTAGCGGGCGAAGTCGTCCTCGATCACGAACGCGCCCGCCGCCCTGGCCACGTCCAGCACTTGCGCCCGGCGCCCGGACGGCAGGGTCGCGCCCGTCGGGTTGTGCAGGGTGGGCTGGCAGAGGAAGACCCGCGCGCCGGTGACGGCGAACGCCTCGGCCAGCAGGTCGGGCCGTACCCCGTCGCGGTCCACGGGCACCGCCGTGGGCCGCAGCCCCGCGGCCCTGGCCGCCACCAGCGCGCCCGGGTAGGTGGGCGTCTCGACCAGCACCGGAGTGCCGGGTGCGGCGAGCGCGCGGAACGCGTGCGTGAGCGCCGCCTGCCCGCCGCTCACGATGAGCGCGTCGGCGGCGGTCACGTCGCCTCCTGCCTGCGCCGCGAACCACCTGCGCAGTTCGAGCAGGCCGGGCAGCGGCGGCATGGCCCAGGCGCCGGGCCGCCGCACGGCCCTCGCCGCGGCGGCCGCCAGTTGCCTGTCGGGCCGCAGTCCCGGACGCAGGTAGCCGCCGGTGAGGGGTACGACGCCGTCGGCGGCCACGCCCAGCAGCTCCGCGACGGGCCCTTCGTCGACCACCCGGTCGCCCAGGGCGACGGTCTGCCACGACAGGTCCGCCGGGTCCTCGCCCCTGGCCACCTGGTGCGCCACGAACGCCCCGCTGCCGGGTCTCGTCACCACCCGCCCTTCTGCGGCCAGCTGCCCGATGGCCCGCGACACCGTGACGGGGCTGACGTTGTGCCTGCGCATGATCTCCCGGCTGGACGGCAGCCGCGCGCCGGGGCCGAGCCTGACGGCCTCGTCGCGCAGTATCGCGGCGATCTTGGCGATACTGCTATCGTTGTCCATGAAGATGGAGAATAGCGCTATTATCGGTGTTGGAGTAGCGGTCCCCGCCTCTGACCGAGGCCGGCGACGTCGCGGCACCGCCCTGGCGTTCCTCGGCGTCCTGGCGTTCTCCGGCTCCTTCCCCGCCACCGTCTACGCGATGCAGGGTTTCGACCCGTGGCTGACTGCCCTGGGCCGGGCCGCCGTGGCAGGCGTGGTGGCCCTGGTCTGCCTGAAGGCCACCGGCCGCCCGCTGCTCCCGCCGCGCGACCAGTGGCGCGCCTACGCCCTGATCTCCCTGGGCGTGGTCTTCGGCTTCCCCGCCTTCAGCGGCCTGGCCCTGGACCTGGGCGCGAGCACGGCTCACGCCGCGGTGGTCATCGGGCTTCTCCCCGCCGCCACCGCCGCCTGCGCCGTCGTGTCGGCGGGCGAGCGCCCCCGCCCGCTCTTCTGGGCCGCCTGTACGGCCGGCGCCGCCGCCATCACCGCCTTCACCCTCACCCAGCACCAGGGCAGGCCGACCTGGCCCGACCTGCTCCTGGTCGGCGCGTTGCTGTCGGCTGCGGTCGGCTACACGGAGGGCGGCCGGCTGTCCAGGGAGACTCCGGGCTGGCAGGTCATCTCCCACGCGCTCGTCCTGTCCCTCCCCTTGACGGCCCCCATCACGGCGGTGCTGGCCCTGACCACTCCCGTAGCGCCGACCCCGCAGTCGGTGGCCGGTTTCGCCTACGTGGCGCTGGTCTCGATGTTCCTGGGCTTCTTCCCCTGGTACGCGGGCCTGGCCAAGGGCGGCATCGCCAGGGCGGGCCAGACCCAGCTCACCCAGCCCCTCCTGACCCTGATCTGGGCGTGGTTCCTGATGGGCGAACGATTCGGCCCGGTCACCGTGGTCGCGGCGCTGGCCGTCCTGGTCTGCGTGGCCGTCACCCAGCGCGCCCGTACTTGAAAGACGTGACGCCGACACGCAGGATGGGGGAGGAGGTGTCACACATGGCGGACCTCACGATCCCAGAGGGCGGTTTCTGGCCTGCACCGCAGATCCCGCAGCCCAACATCTATCCCATGGAATGGCGAGTCGAGACCGAAAAACTCGCCGCCATCTACGAGAAGTCCAAGCGCATGGTCTGGAACCCCGCCGACCTGCCCTGGGACGGTCTCCGACCGGACGACTTCACCCGCGAGCAGCGCCTGGGCATCATGTACTGGTTCGCGGTCCTGGCGAACTTCGACGCCTCGGGGCCCGCGGTGTTCGCCCGCGCCACCATCCAGGCGTTCGAGAAACACGAGGAGGACCCGGTCAGGAAGTGTTTCTTCTCGATCACTCGTGACGAGATGAACCACGAGGAGTGTTGCCAGCGCACCATCGCCAAGCTCTGGCCGGGCGGACCGCTCGACTGGACGCCCTCCGACGACCTCGAATCAGCCGCCCACAACAACATCGGCTGGCTCTATCACAACGGCGGCCGCTACTGGAACGGCTACAGCTCGGCCGTGGGCAAATACTCGCTCCCGGTGTTGTTCACCAGCTTCATGATGGGTGAGATGGCCGCCTCCACGCTCTTCAGGGGCATGGCCTCGGGGACGCAGCACCCGGTCTTCGGCGAGATGTTCCAGCGCATCGGCAGGGACGAATCCCGCCACCTCCAGATTTGCATGACTATCCTGGAGAACGAGTGGCCCGGGCTCACCGACGACACCAAGGCGCTGATCACGCGCCAGCTCAGGGCGGGGTTCGTCTTCCTGAGCATGATTCTCTGGGAGCCTCCTGAGGGCTTCTGGGAGCTTCCGCCGTACTTCCTGGCCAACCACCGTGTCCTCATGGACCACGCCAGGGAGGCCGGGCTCGGCGTCCTGTCGTACGAGGAGCAGGCGGAGAACTGGCGCGTGGCCATGGCCAGGATCCGGGTGATCGTGGAGCGCTGGGGGATCGCCTTCCCCGCCATTCCTGAGCTCGACCTGGAAGGGGTGCAGGTGGACTTCATCGATCCCGAGGAGATCATCCCGGTCTTCTGAGCCGCGTATGGAGGGACTCAGGGTGCTGGAGCCGGGCACCCCCGGCCCGGCTCACCGGAGGATCGCCCACGGCGGGCGTGCTCGCCCTCGACCACCACGAAGTCGAGGGCGAGTGCCTGGTCCCGGAGGGCGACATCGGTGGCAGGGCCGGTTGAGGCCGGGGTCTCGCGGGTGGAGCTGACGCCGTTCGCCTCCCTGGGCGTTCGCCCGGGGCCGAGGGGAGGGACGCCAGTCGACCGACGACTGGCGCGGGACACACCGCCGCTATTGGGCGGGTCATGGGGTGGACGACGCCACGACGATCGTCTGCGCGTGGTTCCGTCTCGGCCGGTGTTTCACCGGGGGTCCGTAGTCGCCGGGGGACGCGGCGTGGCCGGGTCGCTCACGAACGTGGGCGACTAGGAATCACGATTTATGGGCCATTTCTCTGGAATATTCACATAAGTGCCCCGATAGGGGACGGTGAAGACCCATCCCTGCTCTCTGAGATAGGCGACCGCCTGGCGTGCGGTGACTTTTGCGACGCCGTACTGTCGCATCATCACTTTTTCGCCCGGGATGGCCCTGTTCGGCGGAATATCGCCATTCTGGATGCTTTTCGCGATTTCTTTGGCAATTTTCTGATAAAGCGGCACCGTCTTGGGTGAGCGTGGCGCACCCGGCTGGCCGACGAACGTGCCCTCGCCCTGCACGGTGTACGCCAGCCCTTGCTCGCGCAATTCCCGGGCCACCCGTCGGGCCGTCGTCCGCGCGATGTCATATTCCTCTTCGAGCGTGGCCTCGCTCGGCACCGGATCGCCTGCTTGGAGCTCGCCGCGTTCGATCTGATCGCGGACCAGGTCGGCGACCTGTTTGTAGATGGGCACGGGCCCTTCGCGATCTAGCACGTCCGGATCATAGACGAAACCGTACATGAGTGCTCAACACAGACGCCTTGTAGGTCTATAGATACGTTCACGATACCAATGGATACGGGCCCGGTATAGTGAGCGTCATGATGGGACGAAGGTGACCTGCACGGCCGGCACGTTCGGCCGGGTGCCGACGTACGCGGAGTCATCAACTGGGATCCGGCGATCCGGCGTCGTGGGTGCGGGTCAGGGATTGTACGTGTGAATGCATGCCAGTGGTTTACGAATTGTACGTGGCGGGTGGCCTGTCCTTCATCTGTAAAACCACGAGAGTGGGAGTGAATGTGAAGGTCGAGGAGTTCACCAGCAGGCCGAACTCTCGGGTGCGCGACCTGTGGAACTCTCTGTTCGATCTGCCGAAGAAGCTGGTTCGCGTCGACAACTCAGGACCGCAGCCGCTGCGGAGCAGCGCCCGACTGGTGGCGAAGGGTGAATGCTGAACCCTTTCGTTCGTGGGCTTGCGGCAGCAGAGCTCTCACCGCAACGCATCCTTGCGGTCCCCGGCCACGCGACCACGCGACCGAGCAGTCCATCCCCGATCCCTGGTCGCCTACGCTTTCACAGGCGTGATCACCTGTCTAGCCGGTGCGGATCTCGGAGAGGCCATGACGAGCGTCTATGACAGCGAACGGCTGTCGCAAGCTATGCCTTCGACCGTCCTCCGGTGCATCAGCGCATGCTCGAGCAGGTTCGCCTTGAGCGTCCGGCCAGGCGCGCACTGGATGTCGGATGGGCGCCGGCGTGTCCACTGCGGCGCTCGCGCCCTTGGCCCATCGTGTCATCGGCCTGGAGCCGGTCCCGGCGATGCTGGTCCACCGGCGATCCGTCGCGCCCTCCGCTCGGTTCGTCATCGGCACGGCGGAGCGGCTGCCGTTCGCTGCGGCGTCGTTCGACCTGGTCGCCGCCGCTGGTTCGCTGAACTACACCGATCTCACGTCCGCCCTTGCCGAGGTGGCCCGCGTCCTGACTCCGGACGGGGTCTTCCTCGTGTACGACTTCTCGAAAGGGCGGTCCTCGCTGACCGGTGACGCGCTGACGGCGTGGTTCGAGTCGTTCGAGCAGCGGTTTCCATCGCCGCCCGGATGGCGGCCGCTGGCCGTGCAGCAGTTGCCGCTCATCGGGGCGGGGCTGCGCCTGCTCGGCTACGCCGACGTTGAGATCGCCGTGCCGATGACACTGGACGACTACCTGCGTTACGTGTTGGGAGAGGTCGGCGTGGACAACGCCATCGCGCGGGGCGACGACAGCGCCGAGCAGGCGCGCGACTGGTGTCGTCGCACACTCGTGGAGGTCTTCCTGAGCGGGGATGTGACCGTGGTATTTCGAGGGTATCTAGCGACGCTGGCCCGACCGGCGGCCGATCCGCTGGATGACGTGCCGAGAACTGGTGGAACTTCGGCACCGTCGCGTCTCTCCGCCCCCTCGGCAAGGCCCTGCTCTGGTCCGGCGTGGTTGACGACATCGAGCAGCGACGGGGAGCAAGGCCACAACACCAGTTGACGGTTCACGGCTGCCGTAACCCGGTGCCCGTCCAACCGGATCGAGCAAAGTGAGGGCGTCGGAAGAGGAAGGCAGCGAATCGTATGGCCTTGCGCGGAAGGTGTTCCGCGCCGGTCTCTGGCGACGCGCCTGCCCAATCGCACGACGTAGACGATCGGGCTTCGCCCGGGACCGGCGCGAAACCACGGACGTGGCGTCGTGCCCTCCGGAGGCACAGAGCCACGCCATGGCGGGTGGTGGCCGACTGACGTCCATAACGGCCTCCCGCGGCATTAGGTTCTCATGGTCATCCCTTGGAAAACTGCAGTTCGTTGCTATGCAGGAGATCATGGCCTTTGATGGTGGCTGGGCGAGATCCGTGGCGGATTGGGATTATGTCGGGATACGTCGCCAGGCGGCATCTACGATGATCACATGGTCGAGGAGTCGCACCCCGACGGTCTCGGCGGCCGCGACGAGCTGGGCGGTGGCTTCCAGGTCGGCCACACTCGGCTCCAGGGACCCGCTCGGATGGTTGTGCCCCAGGCCGAACATCGCGCCGCCCGCGGTGAGCACTTCGGTGATCACCTCCCGGATCGGCACCGCTGTATGGTCGGCCCCGCCTTCGGAGAGCACAACGCGCCGGAGCACCCGGCCACGGATGTCGCACACGACCAGGACCAGCCGCTCCTGAGCACGATCTCGCAGCAGAGGAGCGCACGCGTGTGCCAGGTCGGACGTGCTGTTGATCCGCTCCCGCTCCGGCCATGCGTCCGCCCGCCGTACGAGATGGAAGGCCGCGCTCACCCGCGCGGCCTTGGCCGGGCCGATGCCGGGCACGGTGAGCAGTCGGTGCGGCTCGGATCGGCTGAGCGCCTCCAGATCCCCGCAGTGCTGGATCACCTGGCTGGCCAGATCGAGAGCGCTCGACCCGCGAAACCCTGAACCGAGCAGCACGGCCAGCAGCTCCCGGTCGGCCAGCGCAGCGGCGCCGCTGGACATGAGCCGTTCGCGGGGCCGGTCGCTCTTCGGCAGATCCTTGACTCGCATCGGCAACCTCCGCGACCGTTCTATCAACGCGTACCGACAATCTCTGACCTGCGCGTTTGCCGCGAATCCCACGCGTTGTCCCATGGATGAAATATCGGGATATCACGGCACGCACCTTGTGGGTGACGGGACTCCCAGGCTGGGGGCGGCGGGCCAGGTCGTTGCGGCCGCCCAGAGCGGGGCCGATGATCGGCGAGTCGTTTGCCTGGTTCCTGCTCGCGGCGCTTGTCCGCGCACTTGTCTGCCGACGTCCGCAGCGCGCGGCGTGCGCCGCGGCGTCCGCAGATCGCGTTCGTGCGCCGCCTGTCGACACGCATTCATCCGCTGAGGGCGTCCAGGGAATGCGTGGAGGCTTGCCCTGCGAAGCGTGGTCGTGGCGGAAGGATGGGCTCCGGGTGAGGAGGCGCTCGCCCGGAGCCAGGGCCGGTCCTACACGGGCATGCTGTACGTGATCCGGAAGCGGTCTCCCGGGATGACGATGTCGCTGGTCTCAACGGGACGATCACCGGCCCAGTGAGTGCGCTCGATATGCAGAACGTGAACGCCTGCGGCCAGGTCGAGCGCATCGCTCTCCGCGGGGCGGGGAACGCGGGTGTGCACGCTCTCGACGACCTCGGTGATCTTGATGCCGTGGGCGTACATCCTCGCCACCAGGCTGCGCCGTTCCTCCTCCGAATGGGCGGCGAACTCCATCGGCTCGTAGGAGGTGGCGAGCTGTAGCGGCTTGCCGTCGCTGCGATAGACGTAGCGCGTCTTGCTCAGCGTGGTCGACTCGCTGAGGCGCAGCCGCCTGGCGATGTCGGCGCCCGCTTCGGCTGGTTCGCTGTGCCAGTCCCACGTCACGCGTCTGCCCTGAGACTGCAGGTCTGCCGCGAACGGGGCGGGATGGTCCAAGAACCGCCATCGATGCAACGAGGTGAGGTCGGGGCGTTCCCTGACGTAATGGCCCGATCCCACGCGGCCGATGATGAGGCCCTCACCCGCGAGTACGCGGAGGGCGTGACGGGCGGCGGTCTCGCCGACCTGATATTTACGGGTCAGCTGCGCCCGCGACGGAATGGGCGCGCCGGGGGGAAGGGTGCCGTCGGTGATCTGTCGCCGGATGTCTTCGACGACACGCAGGTAGACCGGATCTGAGGTGGCCACTAGTCCATCCCTGGGGGTTCGTGTGAGGCGTTGCCCTATGTTGCCGTATTCGGCAGGTAACCGACCGTCATCGATGACTGCTGGAGCCCCAACTTTGCGATGGCGGAAAATTATCGGAGAAACCCTGTAACGCGGATGTAAGGGACACCGATTCTCCGATAGAGGTCGTCGATGTGTGTACCCCCGAGCACATATCGGCGACCTCTTCCATGCCCATGCCTGTCGCTCCAGCGGCTCGTGGATCGAGCGGGCCGGTTGCGGCCCGTGGGTCTCGATGGAGCGGCGCTGCGGTCAGGGGTGTCGCTTCGACTGCCCGGGCCCGTCACGCACGCCCTACATCCGCGCAGTTCGGACAGTACGGCACACCGCTTGTACGGCCAAATGCCCCATCAGGGTCGAAGTACCGACATCGGGCGACAATCAGTCACACGCTGCTACCGAGTAACACGCCGGCCAGCCAGAACTGCGAAGAGGGCAGCCGTGTGCGGGGCTGAGGTGAGGATGACCGTGCGCGGTGCTGGGGTGAGGGCGGTCGTGTGCGGGGTTGGGTTGAGGGTGACCGTGTGGGGGAGAGTGGGGTGAGGGTGACCGTGTGCGGTGCTGGAATGAGGGCAGCCGCGTGGAGAACCAGGGATGAGGGTGCGCGCGTGCGGGGACAGGGTGGGACGCGCACCGGCAGGGCGGGATGCGACGACAAGGGCAAGGAGCGACGTGGGCTGGGACGCGTGGGTGAGGCAGGGGCGAAGCCTCCGCTCCCGCCTGCACGCGTACCAAGTGGCCGGTAGCACGAAGAAGTCCTGATCCACGGAGACCTTCCTGTTTCTGGCACGGGAACGCCATGTGACGCGGGCGGGTGGAGACTCGGCTGCGGACCAGGGCCAGGGAGCGCGTGGCTCGGCGTGGAAGAGGTGCACGATCGGTCACAGGGCGGTCGTCGGCCCGCGCGGCTTACCCGGGAACCGGGGTGAGCGGTAGCGGAAAGTGCTCCTGGGCGGGGACCGCGGAGCTGCGACGTGGTCCGTGCGAAGTAATGGCGGGTCACAACTGCCGGTGTGGCTGGAGGACTCGGCGGAAGGACCTATCGTTGGATGAGCAGCACACGGCTGCTGTCGAAAGGGGGCAAAAGGCGGCTCCAGGCAGGCAAAGCGGGGTGGCGACGTCCAATGGATTTCTGAATCCAGGTAGCGTTCGCACTATGGCATCGCCAACTGGAACCACCGATGCGCCCTTCGGCCGTATGCTGACCGCGATGGTCACGCCGTTCACTTCTGACGGTGAGGTCGATTATGTGGCTGTGCGGCGTCTTGCTACCTATCTGGTAGACGAGCAGCGAAATGACGGCTTGATCGTCAACGGGACGACTGGTGAGTCGCCCACCACTTCCGACGAGGAGAAGCAGCGTATCGTCAGTGCCGTCCTCGACGCGGTCGGTGACCGCGCGGCCGTGGTGGCAGGAGCGGGCTCCAACGACACCCGCCATAGTGTCGAGCTCGCGAAGCAGGCGGCACGTGCCGGCGCACACGGCCTGCTGGTGGTAACGCCTTACTACAACAAACCTCCGCAAGAGGGTTTGTATCGGCACTTCACCGCTGTCGCCGACGCGACCGATCTTCCCGTGATGCTCTATGACATTCCGGGGCGTAGCGGAGTGCCGATCAAAACGGAGACTCTGATCAGGCTGGCGCAACACGAACGGATTGTGGCCGTCAAGGACGCCAAAGGCGATCTGTTCGCTGCCAGTCAGGTGATGATCGCGACCGATCTCGTCTTCTATTCGGGAGACGATCTGCTCAACCTGGCCTGGCTCTCGCTCGGGGCGACCGGGTTCGTCAGCGTCGTCGGACATGTGGTCGGCGCGGAGTTGGCGCGAATGATCCACCTGTACAAGAGCGGCGAGGTCGCTCAAGCGCTGGCCCTGCACAGTCAGGTGGCTCCCGTAGTGGACGGGATCATGCTGCGTGCGGGCGGCGCGATCATGGCAAAGGCGGCGCTGAGCATGGTGGGCGTGCAGGTAGGACCGGTACGGCTGCCGCTCGTGGACGCGACAGAGAAGCAAATCGCCGAGCTGCGTGCTTGCCTGGTAGCCGGCGGGGTGAAGTTGACAGACGCATAGGAACGGGGAGGAACCGGGAGTTTTGAGAACACGATCTGACCGTGGGGGCCGGGCATGAGCCATCCGCATCCTGAGCTTGGCCCCCCACCGGCGCTGCCTCACGGCGGCTTGCGCATCGTCGCGCTCGGCGGGCTGGGTGAGATCGGCAGGAACATGGCCGTCTTCGAATACGACGGCCGTCTGCTGATCGTCGACTGCGGGGTGTTGTTCCCCGAGCCTGACCAGCCGGGTGTCGACCTCATCCTGCCCGACTTCGAATACATCAGGGACCGGCTCGACGATGTCGAAGCCGTCGTACTGACGCACGCTCACGAAGACCACATCGGAGCTGTGCCCTATCTGCTGCGGGAGCGGCGCGATATCCCGCTCATCGGATCCAAGCTCACGCTTGCCCTGATCGAGGCCAAGCTCACCGAGCACCGGATCCAGCCGACCAAACGCGAGGTCATCGAAGGCGAGCGGCACGTCTTCGGACCTTTCGACTGTGAGTTTCTCGCGGTCAACCACTCGATCCCCGACGCGCTGGCCATGGCTATCAGGACGCCCGCCGGCATCGTGCTGCACACCGGCGACTTCCGGATGGACCAGCTGCCGAGCGACGGGCGCCTCACCGATCTCGGGGGCTTCGCCAGGCTTGGCACCGAGGGCGTCGACCTGCTGATGTCCGACTCGACCAACGCCGAGGTGCCTGGGTTCGTCACCAGTGAGCGGGAGATCGCGCCGGTCATCGACGAGGTGATCCGCACCTCCGAGCAGCGGGTCATCGTGGCGAGCTTCGCCTCGCACGTCCACCGCATCCAGCAGGTCATGGACGCCGCCGCCCGGCACGGCCGCAAGGTCGCCCTGGTCGGACGCTCGATGGTGCGCAACATGGGAGTGGCCCGAGACCTGGGCTATCTCAAGGTCCCGCCGGAGCTGATCGTCGACTCGCGCGACATCGAGGAGTGGCCGCCACAGGACGTGGTGCTGGTCTGCACCGGTTCCCAGGGCGAGCCGATGGCGGCGCTGTCGAGGATGGCCAACCGTGACCATCCGATCCGCATCGCCGAGGGCGACACGGTGCTCCTGGCTTCCTCGCTGGTGCCGGGTAACGAGACCGCGGTCAACAAGGTGATCAACGGTCTCACCCGGTGGGGCGCACGGGTCGTGCACAAGGGCAACGCCAAGGTGCACGTCTCCGGTCACGCGGCCGCCGGCGAGCTCCTCTACGTGCTCAACCTGACACGCCCGTCGAACTTCATGCCCGTGCACGGCGAATGGCGGCACCTGCGCGCCCACGCCAAGCTGGCCGCCCTCACGGGCGTGCCGGACGATCACATCGTGATCGCCGAAGACGGCGTCGTGGTCGACCTGATCGACGGCCGCGCGAAGATCGTCGGTGCGGTGCACGCCGGGTATGTCTACGTTGACGGCTCGTCGGTCGGTGAGATCACCGACACCTCGCTGAAGGACCGCAGGATCCTCGGAGACGAGGGATTCATCTCCGTGGTCGTCGTGGTCGACTCCAGCACCGGCAAGCTCACCGCGGGCCCAGAGATCCACGCGCGAGGTTCGGGTATCGACCCTCTGCAGTTCGACGAGTTCATTCCTCAGATCGAACGGGCCCTTGCGGAGAAGGCCGCGGACGGGGTGGTCGACATGCAGGAGATTCGCCGGGTGGTCCGCCGCACAGTGGGCCGCTGGGTGAGCGACACCTACCGCCGCCGTCCGATGATCATCCCCGTGGTGCTCGAAGTCTGAGCCCACTGACGGCATGGCAGCCGGAACGCCTGGTGGTACGGCAGGCGTTCCGGTCTTGCGCATCGCCGGACGACCACGTGTTTGCTGCGGTCTCTTGACCCGCATGTCGGGGACCTTCGTGCGGGTCAGCGTCGACGTGTCGGGGTTCGTGTGAGTCAGCGTCGACATGTCGGGCTGTCCTTCGTTGGCTCGTCGGGATGTCGGGGGCTTTGTGTGGGTCTGGGACGCCATGTCGCGGGGCCTCCGTGTGGATCAGCATCGCCACGGCAAAGGCCCTTGTGTGGGTCGGCGTCGACATGCAGGATCCTTCGTGGCATCGGCACCCACACCTCAGGCGTTTCTCCTGCGCATCAGCAAGGTTGTGGCTAGCAGAGGGAGAGCCGCATAGGAGGCCAGCACGGCGGCGGCCGCCGCGGGAGGCAAAAGCGAGCCATAGACCGAGGTCGTGATCGTGTCGCCGGTGATCTCGCGGGGAAGCGCTCCGATCATCACCGACCCGAGGCGCTCGCTCCAAGGTTCGGGGATGTTGCCGATGATCATGGGGATGACGTAGACGAGGCCGACGATGATGGCGATCGCACCGGCGCTCGAGCGCAGGAGCGCGCCGAGACCGAGGCCGAGTAGTGCGAACACCGGCACCGAGACGCTGATGGCGATCAGGAGCGGGAGCCGGTCCGCGAACGCGCCGGTGTATGCACCCGAGAACCGGTCATCGAGCACCAATCGGGTGACGGCATAGGTGCCGAAGACCGCTGTCGCACCGGTGATCAGGCCCAGTGCCCCCACGACCGTGGACTTGGCGGCGAGTATCGGCCACCGGCGCGGGACGATGGTCAGGCTTGTTCTGATCAGGCCGGTCGCGTATTCGGACGTGATGGCCTGCGTGCCCAGGATGCCCATGCAGAGTTGGGGCACGATCACGACCACCTCCTCGAGATCCGCGATGCGAGCGCTCAGGCGTTGTTGGGGTGGGGCGTCGTCGTACATGCCGGCCGCCATCACGGCCAGCGCGTAGCCCAGCAGAACGGCGCTGACGCCGAGGACGACGATGAGATAGGTCGAGCGAACAGAGCGGAGCTTGATCCATTCCGACGCGAGAACGTTCACGACCGCATTCATTCGTGTGGGCGGGCGCTGGTGAAGGACGCGTGCGGTGCTCGGCGTTCGACGGGCGTCGGCTGGTGGTCTGCGCTGGCTGATCATCGGGCGGCTCCGAACTGCACGCTGGAGGCGGTCAGCGCCATGTAGGCGTCTTCGAGCGATGGGTAGGCTGCGGTCAGCTCCGCGACCGCCGCCTCGGCGACCAGCTTGCCGCGGCCGATGATGACGATGCGCTCGGCGGTGAGGGCCATCTCGCTCGTGAGATGGCTGGAGAGGAGGATCGTCCTGCCTTCGGCGGCCAGCGAGCGCATGAGGCCGCGGATCCACCGCACGCCATCGGGATCGAGGCCGTTGACAGGTTCGTCGAACATCAACACGCCGGGGTCACCGAGCAGGGCGGCCGCGATGCCGAGCCGTTGTTTCATGCCGAGCGAGAAGCCGCCTACCCGTTTGCGGCCCACGCCCGCCAGGCCAACCTGCTCCAGCACCTCGGTCACCCGGGCGGCGCCGATGTCGTTGGTGCGAGCGAGGCAGAGCAGGTGGTTGTAGGCGCTGCGTCCGCCGTGGACGGCATGCGCATCCAAAAGCGCGCCCACTTCGTGCATCGGCCTGCTGAGCGATGTGTAAGGTCGGCCGTTTATGAGCGCCTGCCCGGAAGCGGGCGCATCGAGGCCGAGGATCAGGCGCAGGGTGGTGGACTTGCCGGCGCCGTTGGGGCCCAGAAATCCGGTCACGTGGCCGGGGCCGACCTTGAAGGACAGGTCGTCTACCGCGAGTGCGTCGCCGTACCGTTTCGTGAGGCGGTGGAGTTCGATCACGCCGTAAAGGATGCGGTGCGGAGGGTCGGCGGCGCGTCGGACCACGGTTCGAACCTGAAGGTCAAACCCTGGGCTGACGTGCGCTCGCCGCTTCAGCGGCTACGGTTCAACGCGTGGACGACAGGCACCCCTTCTTCACCCGGCGCTTGAGCCGCATCCAGCTGATCGTGCTCGATATGGCGGTGGGGCTGTGCTTCGGGTCCGTGGCCTTCACTATGGCGGTCAACGCCACGGCGCTGCCACCATGGATGAGGTTTGCTCTGCCCTTCGGGCTCGGCCTGCTGCTGTCGGTGCGCAGACTGTGGCCGCTGCCCGTGTTCTGCCTGACGTTGGTGCTGGCCGTCTTCGCCGTCATGAGCGATGCCATCGGGTTCGCCTACCTCGCACCCGCGTACGCCCTCTATATTGTCGCGCTGTCCGATAGGGTCGGCCCCTTGATCCCTTCGTCCGCCATCGGAGGGTTGAGCCTGGTCACGTTGTTCGGGTTGACCCTGGCGGGTGCACCACAGGAGGGCGCTCCCGACTGGCTGGTCCACTTCGATAAGCCACTCATGGGGATCGCCGCCCTGGGCGGCTCATGGACGATCGGCCGTGCCGTGCACGAGCGCAGGCATTATGCGGCGCACGAGGCCGAGCGGCTGGCGTCGCAAGCGGTGACTGATGAACGGCTGCGCATCGCTCGCGAGCTGCATGACGTGGTCACGCACAGCGTGGGGCTGATCGCCGTCAAGGCCGGCGTGGCCAATCATGTGATGTCGACCAGGCCGGAGGAGGCCCACGACGCTCTGCGGGTGATCGAGACAGCCAGCCGGAGCGCACTGGTCGAGATGCGGCACCTGCTCGGCATGCTGAGGTCCACCAACGTGCCTGACCTCGTGCCCACCCCGGGCATCGAAGGACTCGAAGAACTCGCGGAGCAGGCTCGGCTTGCGGGGGTTGACGTGGAGCTGCAGATCCACATCGCTGGTGGCGGCGATGCGGGGCGGGTGTCGGTTGTTGGTGAGGGCGATGCCGGGCGGGTGCTCGCCGGCGGTGACGGCAGTTCTGGGGTGAAGGGTGCTTCTGGTGCTTTCGGGACTCTGCACGAAAGCCTGGGCGCAGCTGGTGATGCAGAAAGGGCTGGTGATGGCGTCGGAGGCCGTGGGATGAGAGGTCTCGATCACGTTGGGTACCGCGGGGAGACCACTAGTGGGGGTTGGGTGCGGGGACGAGGCGATGAGGGCGGCGGCGCGGGCGTGTCAGGCTGGGGTGGCAGATCTTCGACGGCGATTGAGGACGAGGCCGGAGCTGTCGGCGGGCGGCAGGGGGAGAGACACCACCAGCGGGACCGGTTGCCTGATGGTGTGGGGTTGTCGGTCTACCGGATCGTGCAGGAGGCGCTGACCAACGTGGCCAAGCACGCGGCGCCCGCCCGGTGCCGGGTCTCCGTCGTGGCCGACGGCAAGGACGTACGGATTGAAGTGATAGATGACGGACCTGGGAGACGCACGTCGCCTTCCGTCGGCACCGGGCACGGCCTGATCGGGATGCGGGAGCGGGTCATGATGTATGGCGGCACGTTTGAAGCGGGGGGCAGACCTGGGAGCGGGTTTCGGGTGTTCGCCCAGTTGCCCTATCAGGAGACGCCGTGATCCGGGTGGTCGTGGCCGATGATCAGGCGTTGCTCAGAGGAAGTTTCAGGGTGCTGGTCGACTCTGAGCCTGACCTGGGCGTGGTCGGGGAGGCCGCGACAGGGGCAGAAGCGGTCACCGTGGCCATGGAGCAGAGGCCTGATGTGGTGTTGATGGACGTGCGGATGCCGGAGATGGATGGCATCGAGGCGACCCGAAGGATCAAGGATGTTTCCCGGGTGCTCGTGGTCACGATGTTCGATCTTGACGCATATGTTTACGACGCGCTTCGGGCGGGAGCAAGCGGATTTCTCCTTAAGGACACACCACCTGCAGACCTGCTCGCCGCCATCAGGGTCGTCGCGAGTGGGGAGGCATTGCTGGCACCAACGGTGACGCGAAGGTTGATCGAAGAATTCACTCGCACACCCGTGACGCCACGGGTTAAAGGGCTGGACGGGGTTACTGAGCGGGAGAGGGATGTGCTCACGTTGATTGCGCGCGGGCTGTCCAACGGCGAAATCGCGGAGCATCTTCAGGTGAGTCTGGCCACGGTGAAAACGCACATCACGCGGCTGCTGGCCAAGTTGGAAGCGCGTGACCGGGCACAGCTTGTGATCGCCGCATATGAGAGTGGGCTGGTTTCCGCAGCGGGCTGATTCACATCGTCACCGAGGTGAGCTCGTACGCCCAAGCCAAGCAGAGGTGAAGCCGTGGAATGGCAGTGGATCTTGTTGCTCGTACGCGGGCTGTCGTTTACCGGTGGGAGCCCGGTCCCGGTGGTTGCCAGGAGGCCCGGTGGCCCATTCGCTGAGATCAGGTCGCCGTATATGCGTTGCGTTCCCTGGCGATATCGCGGCACGATCGTCGTTGCTGCTGGAAGAGAGGCGAACGATGAACGGGTCTTGCTCGACGCGGTCCGCCACAACAACTGGGCGGCAAGGAGCTCGTGAGGTTCTGCCAGGACCAAGATCTCTCCCGGGGCAATTCGAAATCCGTGGCGTCGGCACCTTCGGCGGCATCCTCTCCACCCTCCGCCACACATCGTGTCGGATGGAAGCCACATACGACGTCTGGCCGAATCCGAACTCGCCTGGGTTGACAGTGACGAGAACAGAAGCCCCATGGCTGGGCCTCGGAGGCCGAGCAGTTCTGGGAGCAGGCGTTGGCCAAGCCGACCGACGTGGAACGCGTGGTCGTCGTGGACAACGGAACGCGCGAGGTCCGAGCCGGCATCTTCGTGGCTCAGGCCCTCAACCACGCTAACCACCACCAAGCAGGTCTGCGCCATACTGGCCGGCCTGGGCATCGAGCCGCCGGACATCCAAGCCTGGGAATACGCCTGGGCCAGCGGACGGATCTGGGACCGAAACTGACTCCTCATCACGGCTTCGCTGCCGTCGATGATCGCTGATGTCCGGTCGGCTCGGAAGCGGTCCGAGAGGCGGCACGCCCTACGTTCCGGGTGTGTCCGTTCGGGCTTTCTGGTGGCGGGCTCTGGAGCGATCAGCGGTGAACTGCAGGATTGACGGTCAACCGAAGATACCCGCCAAGTCGGCTTTTCTTGATTTCGCAGAGGTCACTTCATGGTCAGCCATTGCATGTGTGCGCCGCCGAACGGGCCCTTGCTCTCGCCTACCGCATCGAGTAGCCAGCGCGCGGTCTCCTCTGCTTGCGAGATCAACTCGGGTGGGTAATTGAGCAGCACCTGATGCTCGGCGAACTCATCCTCGTCATCGAGGACGAGTCGGCCATCGCGCAGGAGGACCACGTCCAGGTCGAGGTCCAGCATGGTCACCTCACCGTCCCTCCATTCCGGGATGGTGGTGACGTCGACATAGATTTCGCTTTTGTGGGGAGGGGCGTTGAACGAAGCGGTCCACCAGGCGTTTCGAGGGAACAGCATGATCGCGGTTGTCTCCCACGTGACGGGCGGCCCATCACCCTTGCGGGCGATCGTGCCGCCGGGCACCTCCACCCAGACTCCGTGCTCGTCCTCGCCGAGTAGGCGGCCCGGGTGGTTCCAGTGCAATGCTCCGCCGAACTTTCGAAACACGACCCGTACATCTGTCACAGAGGGAATCTATCTGCCGCCGGACGGCTGTCGCTCAAGTGCCCCGCCCGGGCTGCGTGCGCTGGACGCCTTGAGGGATTGAAGTAGCTCTGCCGTGTGGCATCGGGGCGGGGCTGTTTGTACGCGCGGTGTCCCTGGTCTGCCCGGCTCGGCCGGGTGGCGCCTCGCCTCGGCCGGCCGGCGCGGTGCGCACATGCTGCGCCTGTCAAGTCCGGAGACGAGTCCAGGGAGGAAGGCGCATTGGGCTGTCCAACGGCTCGTCTGGGTTGTGCAGCAGACACAGGCCACCGCCGTAAACGCTGCCGCGTTCAGGAGCGGGGCCGTGGTCGCGTAGGGCCGGGCAGGTCACCGACCTGTTCACCCGATCGCAGCAGGGCTGAGTGGATCCGCCGATAACCGTAGGTCTGATGGCTATCTTCGAATAACTTCTCGATCTTTTCCTTCAGGCGTTCACGGCGTTCAGCGGTCGCCGACAACGGCCGCCCTCGCCACTCGTAATAGCCGGACCGCGACACGTCCAGCCACGAGCACATGTCCACAATGGCACAATGGGCCTTCTCCGCATCGATGAGCTCGTACTTGACAGTCACCGCTGTTCCCGGGCGAAGAAGGCCGCGGCGTTTCTCAAGAACGCGTTCTCTTCGCGGAGCTTGCGATTCTCCCGCTCCAGCGCAAGTTCCCGCTCGCTCTTCTTCTCGCCCGCATCCTGCGCCGGCGCCACATCGTCGCTCCGAGTTCGCCGATAGGTGTTCACCCAATTTCCGAGCGTGGTGTCGTGGATGCCGGGTTCTTTGGCCACATGCGACACCGGCCGCGGACCGTCCAGCACCATGCGAACGGCTTCGTCCTTGAACTCCCCGCTGAATCGTCGGTTACGCCCCGCCACAGCCTTCCCTTCAACCTTAGTTGGGGCCATGCCCGGAAGATCCGGAGGGCTTCAGGGGCATGGTGTGCAGTGGGTTGGGGATTCTCGTGTCCAGCGGGCTGTGAAGCATGGTGTGCAGCGGGTTGCGGATCCTCGTGCTCCAGCGACCCGGGCATTGGGGGCGGGGCTGCGGAAAGCCGTGTTCTGCTGGGCCAGGGACCAATGAGCCTAGGGATGCAGACGCAAGGCTTCTTTCATGGCTTTCAGGCGTTGCAGTGAGGCCAGGCCGGCGTGGTACAGGTGGAACTCGGACGCTCCGGCCTTGGCGTACGTCCTGAGTTGGTCGGCCAGTGCCTCTGCGTCGGCTGGGCGGGGTGGGAG
>NZ_SMKP01000228.1:0-15558 GCF_004349015.1 Nonomuraea diastatica | reverse complement strand
TGGTGGTCTCCGGTGATGAGGCGGCGATCGCGGAGATCGAGGGCCGGGCTGGGGTGCGGACGCGCCGGTTGCGGGTCTCGCACGCGTTCCATTCGCCGTTGATGGAGCCGATGCTGGCGGAGTTCGCGGAGGCGATCAGCGGTGTCACCTTCCACGAGCCGACGATTCCGGTTGTTTCGAACGTGTCGGGTCGTCTGGCCGAGCCCGGGCAGCTGACCGATCCCTCGTACTGGGTGGAGCACGTGCGTGGCGCGGTGCGGTTCGCCGACGGGGTGACCGCTTGCGGGGCGACCCACTTCCTGGAGGTGGGCCCGGATGGGGTGCTGACCGGGCTGGCACAGCAGAGCGTCGAGGACGCGGTGTTCGTCCCGGCGGTGCGTAGGGACCGTGACGAGGTCCGCGCGTTGATCGAGGCTTTGGGTCGGCTGCACGTCGAGGGCGTCACCGTGGACTGGACGGCTGCGCTGGCTCCCGGCCGGTTGGTCGATCTGCCGACGTACGCCTTCCAGCACGAGCGGTTCTGGCTGGAGTCGGGCAGATCGATCGGTGACGTGACGGCCGCCGGGTTGAGCGCGGTGGAGCATCCGATCCTCAGCGCCGCCGTGCCCGCACCCGACTCCGACTCCATCACGCTCACCGGGCGGCTCTCGTTGGCCGCGCTGCCCTGGCTCGCCGATCACGTGGTCAACGGCACGGTCATCCTGCCGGGCACCGGCTTCCTCGAGATCGCGCTGCGGGCCGCCGCGGAGACCGAGGACTGTGAGACGGTCTCCGAGCTGGCCATACAGGCCCCGCTCGTCATCACGCACGAGCACCCCGTACAACTCCAGGTGGTCATCGACGGCCCTGACGACGGCGGGAGGCGTGGCGTCGCCGTGTACTCCCGTACGGAAGGCGACCCCGCATGGCAGCGGCACGCCCAGGGAACCCTGGGCCCGGTCGCCGCCGAGCCCGCTTTCGACCTCGCGCAGTGGCCGCCGCCCGGCGCGCAGCCCATCGATCTCGGCACCCTCTACGACGACTTCGCGGTGACGGGCCTGGAATACGGTGAGGCGTTCCAGGGGCTGGCGGGTGCTTGGCAGCACGACGGCACGGTCTACGCCGAGATCGTGCTGCCCGAGCAGGCACAGGCGGGCTCGGAGCGGTTCGGTTTCCACCCGGCGCTGCTCGACGCGGTGCTGCACTCCATCACGCTGGGGGACCTGCTGCCGCGTACCGAGCCGGGCCGGCCGTTCCTGCCGTTCGCCTGGTCCGGCGTCTCCCCGCACGCGGCGGGTGGGACGGCGGCACGTGTCCGTACGACGGCGAAGGGGCCGGGCGAGCTGGCGCTGAGCGTCGCGGACCACACCGGCGCGCCCATCCTCACGGTGGACTCGCTGGTGGTCCGGCCCGTCACGACCGCCCTGCAGGCGGGGAGCACCCCGTACACGCTGGACTGGGTGACCTCGACGGCCGCCGGGCCGGAGCCGGAGCGGGTGCTGATGCTCGACGGCCTGTCGTCCCTGGACGAGGCGGTCGGACCTGACCGGCAGGTTCCCGAGCTGGTCCTGGCGCCGGTCGGGTCCGGCGAGGGCCGCGACAGGACGTACGAGGTGCTCGCGCTCGTCCAGGAGTGGCTGGCCGACGAGCGGTTCGCGCGGTCCCGGCTGGCGCTGGTGACCATCGGCGCGGTGAGCGTGACCGACGGCGAGGCGCCGGACCTGTCCACCGCGCCCGTGTGGGGGCTGGTGCGCTCCGCCCAGTCCGAGAACGCCGGCCGCTTCGTCCTCGTCGACACCGACGAGCACCCCGACTCGGCGGATGCGATGCTGCGTGCCTGCGCGTCCGGCGAGCCGCAGATCGCCCTGCGGCAGGGGCAGATCCACGTCCCCCGCATCGTCCACGTGACGAGCCCGCCCGCAACCGAGAGTTCGGGTGAAGCGGCGGGCGGGACCGTGCTGCTGACCGGCGGCACAGGAGAGCTCGGCGCTCTGGCCGCGCGGCGGCTGGTCACCGAGCACGGCGTACGTCACCTGCTGCTGGCCAGCCGACGCGGCCCGGCGGCGCCCGGCGCCGGCGCCCTGGTCGCCGAGCTGACCGAGCTCGGTGCGCAGGTCACCGTGGCCGCGTGCGACGTGGCGGACCGCGACGAGCTCGCCGCCCTGCTGGCGGGCATCCCCGACGGACACCCCCTGACGGGCGTCGTGCACCTGGCCGGGATCGTGGCCGACGGCGCCGTGACCTCGCTGACGCCCGACCACATCGACCGGGTCTTCGGGCCGAAGGCGGATGCGGCCTGGCACCTGCACGAGCTCACCCAGGACCTCGACCTGTCGTTCTTCGTGCTGTACTCGTCGGTCGCCGCCACGGTCGGCAGCGCGGGGCAGGCCAACTACGCGGCCGCCAACGCGTACCTGGACGCCCTGGCCCTGCACCGCCGGGCCCGGGGACTGCCGGCCGTCTCCCTCCAGTGGGGGCTGTGGGAGTCCGACAACGGCATGGCCGGTGCGCTCAGCCAGCTCGACGTGGCGCGGCTGGGCAGGGTCGGGCTCGCGCCGCTCCCCGTGGCGGAGGGCATGTCCCTGTTCGATGCGGCGATCGCCCTCGACAAGGCCGTGCAGATCGTGGCCCGCCTGGACACGGCCGCGCTGCGCCGCCAGGACGAGATCCCTGCGGTCTTCCGCGCCCTGGTCAAGGCCCCGGCGCGCAGGACGGCCGCGCCCAGGCCCGCAAGCGCGCGGGCCGACAAGGGCGCGCTGCTGTCGCTCATCCGGACGAACGTCGCGCACGTGCTCGGCCACGCCAACGCCGACACCGTGGACACCGGCACCGCGTTCAAGGACCTCGGCTTCGACTCGCTGAGCTCCGTCGAACTGCGCAACCGGCTCAACACCGCCACCGGCCTGCGGTTGCCCGCCACGCTGCTGTTCAACTTCCCCACCCCCGGCGAGCTGGCCGAGCACCTGTACGCGGAGCTCAGCGGCGCCTCCAGGGCCGAACAGGTGGCCGTACAGACCACGCCCGCCGACGAGCCCATCGCGATCGTCGGCATGGCCTGCCGCTATCCCGGCGGCGTGGCCTCCCCCGAGGACCTCTGGCGGCTGCTCACCCAGGCGGGCGACGCGATCACCACCTTCCCCGACAACCGTGGCTGGGACCTGGACGGCCTGTACGACCCCGACCCCGGCCACCACGGCACCAGCTACGCCCGCGAGGGCGGCTTCCTGCACGACGCCGACCGCTTCGACCCCGGGCTCTTCGGCATCTCGCCGCGCGAGGCGACCGCGATGGACCCGCAGCAGCGGCTGCTGCTCGAAACGTCGTGGGAGGCGATCGAGCGGGCCGGGATCAGCCCGAAGGCCATGCGCGGCAGCCGCACCGGCGTGTTCGCCGGTGTGATGTACCACGACTACGGCACCCGCCTGCCGCAGGCGCCGGAAGGATTCGAAGGGTTCGTGCTCAACGGCAGCGCGGGCAGCATCGCCTCCGGCCGGGTCGCGTACACGTTCGGCCTGGAAGGGCCGGCGGTGACCGTGGACACGGCATGCTCGTCGTCGCTGGTGGCGCTGCACCTGGCGGCGCAGTCTCTGCGGTCGGGCGAATGCGACCTCGCCCTCGCCGGCGGCGTGACGGTGATGGCCACACCCAACGTGTTCGTGGAGTTCTCCCGGCAGCGCGGCCTGTCGGCCGACGGCCGGTGCAGGGCGTTCTCCGCCGACGCCGACGGCACAGGCTGGGGCGAGGGCGCGGGCATGCTGCTGGTCGAGCGGCTGTCGGACGCCCAGCGCAACGGGCACCACATCCTCGCCGTCGTACGCGGGACCGCGGTCAACCAGGACGGCGCCAGTAACGGCCTGACCGCCCCGAACGGCCCCTCCCAGGAACGGGTGATCCGGCAGGCTTTGGCGAATGCCGGTTTGTCGGTTGCTGATGTGGACGCGGTTGAGGCGCACGGCACCGGTACGAAGCTCGGTGACCCGATCGAGGCGCAGGCCATTCTCGCCACGTACGGGCAGGACCGGGACCAGCCGCTCTGGCTGGGCTCGCTGAAGTCGAACATCGGTCACACGCAGGCCGCCGCCGGCGTGGGTGGTGTGATCAAGATGGTGATGGCCATGCGCCACGAGGTGCTGCCTCAGACACTTCACGCTGAGGAGCCTTCTCCGCACGTGGACTGGTCGGCGGGTGCGGTCGAGTTGCTGACCGAGGCCCGCCCGTGGGACGAACGGGACCGGCCACGCCGGGCCGGCGTCTCGTCGTTCGGCGTGAGCGGCACCAACGCCCACGTGATCATCGAGCAGGGACCGGCCGTTTCCGAGCCCGCCGTTGCCGTGAATGCTCCCGCCCTGCCCGCCGTGCCGTGGTTGATCTCGGCCAGCGACGCCGGCGCGCTGCACGAACAGGCGGGCAGGCTCGCGGCCTGGGCTTCGGCGAACGACGTCGAACCCGCCGTCGCCGGTAAGGCGCTGGTCTCCGCGCGGTCGACGCTGGAGCAGCGTGCGGTGGTGGTGGGTGCCGATCGGGACGAGTTGGTGGCCGGTTTGCGGGCGCTGGCCGATGAATCCTCCGCTGGGATCTCGGGCAGTGGTTCCGGTGGGAAGCTGGCGTTGTTGTTCGCCGGGCAGGGCAGCCAGCGGGTGGGCATGGGGGTTTCTCTCATCGAGGCGTTCCCGGTGTTCGCGGAGGCGTTGGACGAGATCTGCCGGGTGCTCGACCCGTTGTTGCCGCATCCTTTGCGTGAGGTGATGTTCTCCGATCCTGAGGGTGTGCTGGGCGAGACGGGGATGACGCAGCCTGCGTTGTTCGCTTTCGAGGTGGCGTTGTATCGGTTGCTGGCTTCGTTGGGTGTGCGGGCGGATGTGCTGGTGGGTCATTCGATCGGGGAGGTCGCGGCTGCTCATGTGGCGGGGGTGTTCTCGCTGGAGGATGCGTGTGCGCTGGTGGCGGCGCGTGCTCGGTTGATGCAGGCGTTGCCTGCCGGTGGGGCGATGCTGGCGGTCGCGGCTTCGGAGGAGCAGGTGCTGGCGTTGCTGGCTGGTCGTGAGGACCGGGTTGGTGTGGCGGCGGTGAATGGTCCGTCCGCGGTGGTGGTGTCCGGTGATGAGGCGGCGATCGCGGAGGTCGAGGGCCGGGCTGGGGTGCGGACGCGCCGGTTGCGGGTCTCGCATGCGTTCCATTCGCCGTTGATGGAGCCGATGCTGGCGGAGTTCGCGGAGGCGATCAGCGGTGTCACCTTCCACGAGCCGACGATTCCGGTTGTTTCGAACGTGTCGGGTCGTCTGGCCGAGCCTGGGCAGCTGACCGATCCCTCGTACTGGGTGGAGCATGTGCGTGGCGCGGTGCGGTTCGCCGACGGGGTGACCGCTTGCGGGGGGAGTTGCTTCCTGGAGGTGGGCCCGGATGGGGTGCTGACCGGGCTGGCGCAGCAGAGCGTCGAGGACGCGGTGTTCGTCCCGGCGGTGCGTAGGGACCGTGACGAGGTCCGCGCGTTGGTCGAGGCTTTGGGTCGGCTGCACGTCGAGGGCGTCACCGTGGACTGGGACGCCTACTTCGCCGACGTCCCCACCCGGTTCGTCGACCTGCCCACCTACGCCTTCCAGCGCCGGCGCTACTGGCTCGACGCCGGCTACGCCACCGGCGACGTCGCCTCGGGCGGTGGCCTGGTGGCCGTGGACCACCCGCTGCTGACCGCCACCGTGCCCGCCCCCGGAACCGGCACTCTCACACTCATCGGCCGCCTGTCGCTGGCCGAACAGCCGTGGCTGGCCGATCACGTGGTCGCCGGCCAGGTGATCGTGCCGGGGACGGCGCAGGTGGAACTCGCCGTACGGGCCGGTGACGAGACCGGCTGCTCGATGCTCGACGAGCTCACCCTCCAGGCGCCGATGGTCCTGCCGGAGCGGGGGAGTCTGCATCTCCAGGTGGTGGTGACCGAGCCCGACGAATCGGGCCAGCGCCAGGTGACCATCTACTCCAGGGCGGAGGAGAGCACCGACTGGCGGCAGAACGCCCAGGGCGTGCTCACCCAGGCCGCCCCCGCACCGGGCTTCGACCTCGCGCAGTGGCCGCCGCCCGGGGCCCAGCCCGTCGGCACCGGCGGCGTCTACGACGACCTGGCCGCGACCGGCATGGAGTACGGCGATACCTTCCAGTGCCTCCAGAACGTCTGGCAGCGGGACGGCGCCGTCTACGCCGAGATCGCCCTGCCGGAGACGGCCCATGCCGAGGCCCGGCGCTTCCGGTTGCACCCGGCGCTCCTGGACGCGTCCCTCCACGCCATCCCCATGGCCGGTCTGCTGCCGCAGGCCGACCCCGGACGGCCGTACGTTCCGTTCTCCTGGAACCAGGTGGCGCTGCACGCGGAGGGCGCGACGGTCCTGCGGGTCAGGATCGCGCCCACGGGCAACGACGGCGTGGTCGCCCTGACCATGGCCGACACCGCCGGGACGCCCGTCATGGAGGTCGGCTCGGTGACGCTCCGCCCGAGCTCCGCCGTTCAGGAGACAGCCCGTCACGACAGCCTGTTCACGATCGGCTGGGTGCGGCCCCCCGCCCGCGTGGCGACGCCCGCGCTGCCGTACGAGATCTTCGACGTGCCGATGTCCGAGACGTCGGCCCCGGACGCTGTCAGGCGTGCCACGCACGACGTGCTGGCCGCCCTGCAGGAGTTCGGCGCCGCCGACGAACCGGGGCTGCGGCTGGTCGTCGTCACGCGCGGCGCCTTCGCGGTGGGACAGGACGATGTCCCGAACCCGGCGCAGGCGGCGGCGTGGGGTCTGGTGCGGGCCGCGCAGGCCGAACAGCCGGACCGGTTCGTGCTCCTGGACCTGGCTCTGGACCCGGACACCGACTCCGCGAGTGTGGTCGCGCAGGCGTTGGCGACCGGCGAGTCGCAGGTTGCTGTGCGGGATGGTCAGCTGCTGGTGCCGCGTATGAGCCGGGTCGCGGATCTGGCCGGTCGTGAGCCGGTGTTCGGACCTGACGGAACCGTGCTGATCACGGGCGGTACGGGTGGGCTGGGCGCGCTGGTGGCTCGTCACCTGGTGACCGAGCACGAGGTCAGGAGGCTGTTGCTGGTCAGCCGGCGCGGGCCGGAGGCTCCCGGTGCGGCCGAGTTGGTGGCGGAGTTGTCGGAGCTGGGCGCCGGGGTGGAGGTGGCGGCCTGTGACGTGGCCGACCGCGACGCGCTCGCCCGGGTGTTGGAGGGCGTGGACGATCTGGTGGGCGTGGTGCACACGGCCGGCGTCCTGGACGACGGCGTCATCGCCTCTCTCACTCCCGAGCGCTTGGACGCGGTGTTGAGGCCCAAGGCCGACGCCGCCCGCCACCTGCACGAGCTCACGCAACATCTGAACCTGAAAGCGTTCGTGCTCTTCTCCTCCCTCTCCGGGGTGCTCGGCAGTGCCGGACAGGGCAACTACGCCGCCGCCAACACGTCGCTGGACGCGCTCGCCCAGCTGCGGCGGGCTCAGGGGCTTCCGGCCACCTCGCTGGCCTGGGGCCTGTGGGCGACCGGCGGCATGGCGGGCGAGCTCGACGAGTCCGGCCTGCGCCGCCTCGAACGCGGCGGCATCATGCCCATGCCCATCGCCGACGGGCTCACCCTGTTCGACGTCGCGGTCCACGCACAACACCCCGTCCTGGTCCCTGCCGTGCTGAGCATGCCGGCGCTCCAGGCCCAGGCACACGCGGGTACGCTGCCCGCGCTCCTGCACGGGTTGGTCCGCGTGCCCACGCGCAGGGCGAGCACGGTCGGCACGAACCCGACCGACCTCCTCCACCTGGTCCGCACCCATGCGGCGACCGTGCTCGGCTTCGACGGCGCGGAGGCGGTCGACCCGAGCAAACGGTTCCAGGAACTTGGCTTCGACTCCCTGACGGCCGTCGAGTTCCGCAACCAGCTGAACGCGGCCACCGGGCTGCGCCTGCCGGCCACCCTCGTCTTCGACTGCCCGACGGCCGAGGCCGTGGCACAGTTCCTGGCGGACGAGCTGGCCGGCGGCCAGGCGGCGCAGGCCGTGGTTGCTGCTCCCGCGGCGGTCGACGAGCCGATCGCGATCGTGGGGATGGCGTGCCGGTATCCGGGTGGTGTGCTGTCGCCGGAGGACCTGTGGGAGCTGGTGGCGCAGGCTCGTGACGGGGTGGGGGAGTTCCCCGCCGACCGTGGCTGGGACCTGGACAAGCTCTACAACCCCGATCCGGACAGCCGGGGCACCTCGTACGCGCGGCACGGCGGGTTCCTGTACGACGCCGCCCAGTTCGATCCGGGGTTCTTCGAGATCTCGCCGCGCGAAGCCCTCGCTATGGACCCGCAGCAGAGGCTGCTCCTGGAGACGTCGTGGGAGGCGATCGAGCGGGCCGGGATCAGCCCGACCCGGTTGCGCGGCAGCCGGACCGGCGTGTTCGCCGGGGTCATGTACCACGACTACGCGCCCCAACTGTCGGCTGTGCCAGGTGAGCTCGAAGGGCTCATCGGCACGGGCAGCTCGGGCAGCATCGCCTCCGGCCGGGTGTCCTACAGCCTGGGCCTGGAAGGCCCCGCCGTCACGGTCGACACGGCCTGCTCCTCCTCGCTGGTGGCCCTGCACCTGGCAGTCCAGGCGTTGCGGTCGGGCGAGTGCGACATGGCGCTGGCCGGCGGCGTGACGGTGATGGCCACGCCCGGCACCTTCGTGGAGTTCTCGCGCCAGCGCGGCCTGTCCCCGGACGGCCGGTGCAAGGCGTTCTCCGCTGACGCCGACGGCACAGGCTGGGGCGAGGGCGTCGGCATGCTCCTGGTGGAGCGGTTGTCGGATGCGGAACGGAACGGGCATCGGGTGCTCGCCGTGGTGCGGGGCAGCGCGGTCAATCAGGATGGTGCGAGTAACGGGTTGACGGCGCCGAATGGTCCGTCGCAGCAGCGGGTGATCCGGCAGGCGCTGGCGAACGCCGGGTTGTCGGCGGCGGATGTGGATGCGGTGGAGGCGCACGGCACCGGTACGAAGCTCGGTGATCCGATCGAGGCGCAGGCACTCATCGCTACGTACGGTCAGGACCGGGAGGAGCCGCTGTGGCTCGGCTCGGTGAAGTCGAACATCGGTCATACGCAGGCCGCCGCCGGTGTGGGTGGTGTGATCAAGATGGTCATGGCACTGCGCAACGGGATGCTGCCTCAGACGCTTCATGTGGGTGAGCCGTCGCCGCATGTGGACTGGTCTGCGGGCGCGGTGAAGCTGTTGACCGAGCCGCAGCCGTGGCAGGAGAACGGGCACGCCCGCCGGGCCGCTGTGTCGTCGTTCGGGATCAGCGGCACGAACGCGCACGTGATCATTGAGCAGGGTCCGGTGGAGCCGGAGCCCGAGCCGGTGGCACAGATGCCGGTGGTGCCGTGGCTGGTGTCGGCGAAGAGTCTGGAAGGCCTTGAGGGGCAGGCTGGTCGGCTCGCGTCGTGGATCACGGCGCGACCGGAGCTGGACGTCGCTGATGTGGCGTGGTCGTTGGCGTCGGGCCGGGCGGTGCTGGAGCAGCGTGCGGTGGTGGTGGGTGCTGATCGGGACGAGTTGCTGGCCGGGTTGCGGGCGCTGGCTGATGATCCCTCTGCGGGGATCTCGGGGAGTGGTTCCGGTGGGAAGCTGGCGCTTTTGTTCGCGGGTCAGGGGAGTCAGCGGGTCGGCATGGGCCGCGAGCTCGCGGTGGCGTTCCCGGTGTTCGCGCAGGCGTTGGAGGAGATCTGCGCCCTGTTCGAGCCGTTGTTGCCGTATTCGTTGCGTGAGGTGATGTTCTCCGATCCGGGGGGTGTGCTGGGCGAGACGGGGATGACGCAGCCGGCGTTGTTCGCTTTTGAGGTGGCGTTGTATCGGCTGCTGGCGTCGCTGGGGGTTCGGGCGGATGTGCTGGTGGGTCATTCGATCGGGGAGGTCGCGGCTGCTCATGTGGCGGGGGTGTTCTCGCTGGGGGATGCGTGTGCGCTGGTGGCGGCGCGGGCTCGGTTGATGCAGGCGCTGCCTGCTGGTGGCGCGATGCTGGCCGTGGCCGCTCCGGAGGCGGATGTCCTGCCGATGCTCGACGGGTACGAGGACCGGGCCGGGATCGCGGCGGTGAATGGTCCGGCCGCGGTGGTGGTGTCGGGTGACGAGGCGGCGATCGCGGAGATCGAGGGCCGGGCGCAGGTGCGTACGCGCCGGTTGCGGGTCTCGCATGCGTTTCATTCGCCGTTGATGGAGCCGATGCTGGCGGAGTTCGCCGAGGCGATCAGCGGGGTCACCTTCCACGAGCCGACCATTCCGGTGATCTCGAATGTGTCGGGTTGTCTGGCTGTGCCTGGGCAGCTGACGGATCTCTCGTACTGGGTGGAGCATGTGCGGGGTGCGGTGCGGTTCGCCGATGGGGTGGCGGCTTGCGGGGCGAGCGTCTTTCTGGAGGTGGGTCCGGATGGGGTGCTGACGGGGTTGGCGCAGCAGAGTATCGACGCGGTGTTCGTCCCGGCTGTGCGTAAGGACCGTGAGGAGGTCCGCGCGCTGGTCGAGGCTTTGGGCCGGCTGCACGTCGAGGGCGTCACCGTGGACTGGACGGCAACGCTGACCCCAGGCCGGTTCGTGGACTTGCCGACCTATGCCTTCCAGCACGAGCGGTTCTGGGTGCCGGTCAGTCCTGACTCCGGTGACGTGGACGCCGCCGGGTTGGGCGCCATCGACCATCCCATGCTCCGCGCCGCCATCTCCGCACCGGACTCCGACACCCACACCTTCACGGGCCGGTTGTCGCTCGCCGCCCAGCCGTGGCTGGCCGATCACCAGGTCAACGGCCGGGTGGTGGTGCCGGGCGCGGCGCTGGTGGAGCTGGCACTCCGTGTCGGCCAGGAACTGGCCTCCCCGCACCTGCTCGAACTGACCCTCCAGGCACCCCTTCTGGTGCCTGCCGACGGCGGAGTACACGTGCAGTTGGTGGCCGGGCCATGCGATGAGTCGGGTGGCCGCCCGGTGAGCATCCACTCCCGCAACGCCAGCGCGGGAGAGTGGGTCCAGCACGGGCAGGGCGTCTTGGCCGGTCAGACGGAGCAGCCACTGCTCGGGCTGGCGCAATGGCCGCCGGCCGATGCCCGGCCGATCGACGTCGAGCACGTGTATGACGATCTGGCCGTGTCAGGCCTCGAGTACGGGCCGCTCTTCCAGGGGCTGGTGGCTGCCTGGCAGCACGAGGACGCGGTGTTCGCCGAGATCGCCCTTCCCGAGCGGGCGCACGCCGACGCAGGGTTGTTCGGGTTGCACCCGGCGTTGCTGGACGCGTCGTTGCACGCTGCGGCGCTGGGCGATCTGGTGCCGAGAGCGGAGTCGGGGCGGCCGTATCTGCCGTTCGCCTGGAGCGGTGTCTCGCTGCACGCGGCGGGCGCGCCCGGTCTGAGGGTCAAGGTCACCCGAGGAGCTTCCGACACCAGCATCACGTTGAGCATCGCGGACGAGACCGGTGTCCCGGTGGCCGAGATCGACGCGCTCACCCTGAGGCCAGTGTCGACGGCCGAGCTCAGCGCGTCAGAAAGCCAGGGCTTGCTGCACCAGCTCGAGTGGACCGCGGCCCCGGCCGCCGCCGAGCAGGACGCGCTCCGGTGGCTGGTGCTGGGCACCGACGACCTCGGCACCGGGGCGGAGGTCCACCCGGATCTGGCCTCCGTCGACGCGGCGGACGTGCCGGACGCGGTCCTGACCCGTTGCACAGGCGCGGAGTTGCACGCCACGACCCATGCGGCGCTGGCGCTGGCGCAGGATTGGCTCGCCGACGAGCGCACGGCGTCGTCGCGGCTGGTCATCGTCACCCGTGGCGCGGTGGCCGTGAACGCGGACGAGGACGTGGACCTGGGCCTGGCGCCCGTGTGGGGTCTGGTGCGGGCGGCGCAGTCCGAGCAGCCCGGCCGGTTCGTGCTCCTGGACGCCGACACCGAGCGGCTCGACGCCGAGACGGTCGGCCAGGCGTTGGCGACCGGCGAGTCGCAGGTCGCTGTGCGGGACGGTCAGCTGCTGGTGCCACGAATGAGCCGGGTCGCGGATCTGGCCGATCGTGAGCCCGTGTTCGGGCCCGAGGGCCCCGAAGGCACGGTGCTGGTCACCGGTGGTACGGCCGGGCTGGGCGCGCTGGTGGCTCGTCACCTGGTGACCGAGCACGAGGTCAGGAACCTGTTGCTGGTCAGCCGGCGCGGGCCGGACGCGCCCGGTGCGGCCGAGCTGGTGGCGGAGCTGTCGGAGCTGGGTGCCGCGGTCGACGTGGCCGCTTGCGACGTGGCCGACCGCGACGCGCTCGCCCGGGTGTTGGAGGGCGTGGACGATCTGGTGGGCGTGGTCCATACGGCCGGCGTCCTGGACGACGGCGTCATCGCGTCCCTCACTCCCGAACGTCTGGACGCGGTGTTGAGGCCCAAGGCCGACGCCGCCCGCCACCTGCACGAGCTCACGCAACACCTGAACCTGAAAGCGTTCGTGCTCTTCTCCTCGCTGGCCGGTGTGCTCGGCAGCGCGGGCCAGGCCAACTACGCCGCGGCCAACACGTACCTGGACGCCCTGGCGCACCACCGCAGAGTGCACGGCCTGCCGGCCACCTCGCTGGCCTGGGGCCTGTGGGCGACCGGCGGCATGGCGGGCGAGCTCGACGAGTCCGACCTGCGCCGCATGGAGCGCGCGGGTGTGAAGCCGCTGTCCATCGACGACGGGCTGGCCCTCTTCGACACCGCCGTGTCCTCGGGCAAGGCCGCGCTGATCCCCGCGCGGTTCGTCCAGGCCCGGACCGGCAGCCGCTCCGCGGTGCGCCGCGCGGGTTCGTCCGCCGGGCTCGCGCAGCGCCTGGCCGCGCTGAGCCCAGCAGAACGCCTGACGACGCTCTCGGACCTGGTACGCGGCACCGCGGCCACGGTACTCGGCTTCGCGGACGGGTCGGCGATCGACCGGCAGCGCCAGTTCCAGGAGCTCGGCTTCGACTCCCTGACGGCCGTCGAGTTCCGTAACCAGCTCACGGCGGCCACCGGGCTGCCGCTCCCGGCCACGCTCATCTTCGACTACCCGACCGCTGAGACGGTGGCGGAGTTCCTGGCGGACGAACTGTTCGGCGGGCAGGCGGCGCAGGCCGTCGTGGCAGCGACCGCGGTCGACGAGCCCATCGCGATCGTGGGAATGGCCTGTCGCTATCCCGGCGGCGTGCTGTCGCCGGAGGACCTTTGGGCGCTGGTCGCACAGGCTCAGGACGCCATCGGAGACTTCCCCGCGGACCGCGGCTGGGACGTCGAAGGAGTGTACGGGCCGGAGCCTGGCACGCCGGGGAAGACCTACGCGCGGCACGGCGGGTTCCTGTATGACGCGGCTGAGTTTGATCCGGGGTTTTTCGGGATTTCGCCGCGTGAGGCGTTGGCGATGGATCCGCAGCAGCGGTTGTTGTTGGAGGCGTCGTGGGAGGCGGTTGAGCGGGCGGGGATTGATCCGACGGGGTTGCGGGGGAGTCGGACGGGTGTGTTCGCGGGGGTGATGTATCACGATTATGGGTTGGGGACGCCGGCGAATACGAGTGGTGGGAGTTTGGTGTCGGGCCGGGTGTCGTACACGTTGGGGCTGGAAGGTCCTGGGGTGACGGTGGATACGGCGTGTTCGTCGTCTTTGGTGGCGTTGCATTGGGCGGCGCAGGCGTTGCGGTCGGGTGAGTGTGATCTGGCGTTGGCCGGTGGTGTGACGGTGATGTCGACGCCGGGGATGTTCATTGAGTTTTCGCGTCAGCGGGGGTTGGCGCCGGATGGGCGGTGTAAGGCGTTCTCGGCTGGTGCTGATGGCACGGGTTGGGGTGAGGGCGTTGGTGTGCTGCTGGTGGAGCGGTTGTCGGATGCTCGGCGGCTGGGGCATCGGGTGCTGGCGGTCATCCGGGGTAGTGCGGTCAATCAGGATGGTGCGAGTAATGGGATCACGGCGCCGAATGGTCCGTCGCAGCAGCGGGTGATCCGGCAGGCTTTGGCGAATGCCGGTTTGTCGACGGCGGATGTGGACGCGGTGGAGGCGCACGGCACCGGCACGACCCTGGGCGACCCGATCGAGGCTCAAGCACTGCTGGCGACCTATGGCCAAGAGCGGCCTGACGATCGGCCCGTGTGGCTGGGGTCGCTGAAGTCGAACATCGGTCACACGCAGGCCGCCTCAGGTGTGGGCGGTGTGATCAAGATGGTGATGGCGCTGCGCAACGGGGTGTTGCCGAAGACGTTGCACGCTGAGGAGCCTTCTCCGCACGTGGACTGGTCGGCGGGTGCGGTGAAGCTGCTGACCGAGCCGCAGCCGTGGCAGGAGAACGGGCACGCCCGCCGGGCTGCTGTGTCGTCGTTCGGGATCAGCGGCACGAACGCGCACGTGATCATCGAGCAGGGTCCGGTTGCGGAGCCGGAGCCCGAGCCGGTGGCACAGATGCCGGTGGTGCCGTGGCTGGTGTCGGCGAAGAGTCTGGAAGGCCTTGAGGGGCAGGCTGGTCGGCTCGCGTCGTGGATCACGGCGCGACCGGAGCTGGACGTCGCTGATGTGGCGTGGTCGTTGGCGTCGGGCCGGGCGGTGCTGGAGCAGCGTGCGGTGGTGGTGGGTGCCGATCGGGACGAGTTGGTGGCCGGTTTGCGGGCGCTGGCCGATGATCCCTCCGCTGGGATCTCGGGCAGTGGTTCCGGTGGGAAGCTGGCGTTGTTGTTCGCGGGGCAGGGTAGTCAGCGGGTCGGTATGGGCCGGGAGCTGGCCGAGGCGTTCCCCGTGTTCGGGGCTGAGCTGGACGAGATCTGCCGGGTGCTCGGCCCGTTGTTGCCGCATCCTTTGCGTGAGGTGATGTTCTCCGATCCTGAGGGTGTGCTGGGCGAGACGGGGATGACGCAGCCTGCGTTGTTCGCTTTCGAGGTGGCGTTGTATCGGTTGCTGGCTTCGTTGGGTGTGCGGGCGGATGTGCTGGTGGGTCATTCGATCGGGGAGGTCGCGGCTGCTCATGTGGCGGGGGTGTTCTCGCTGGAGGATGCGTGTGCGCTGGTGGCGGCGCGTGCTCGGTTGATGCAGGCGTTGCCTGCCGGTGGGGCGATGCTGGCGGTCGCGGCTTCGGAGGAGCAGGTGCTGGCGTTGCTGGCTGGTCGTGAGGACCGGGTTGGTGTGGCGGCGGTGAATGGTCCGTCCGCGGTGGTGGTGTCCGGTGATGAGGCGGCGATCGCGGAGATCGAGGGCCGGGCTGGGGTGCGGACGCGCCGGTTGCGGGTCTCGCACGCGTTCCATTCGCCGTTGATGGAGCCGATGCTGGCGGAGTTCGCGGAGGCGATCAGCGGTGTCACCTTTCACGAGCCGACGATCCCGGTTGTTTCGAACGTGTCGGGTCGTCTGGCCGAGCCTGGGCAGCTGACCGATCCCTCGTACTGGGTGGAGCATGTGCGTGGCGCGGTGCGGTTCGCCGACGGGGTGACCGCTTGCGGGGCGACCCACTTCCTGGAGGTGGGCCCGGATGGGGTGCTGACCGGGCTGGCGCAGCAGAGCGTCGAGGACGCGGTGTTCGTCCCGGCGGTGCGTAGGGACCGTGACGAGGTCCGCGCCCTGATCGAGGCGCTGGGCCGACTGCATGTTCACG
>NZ_SMKP01000227.1:0-15656 GCF_004349015.1 Nonomuraea diastatica | reverse complement strand
CGCGGCCACCGCCATCGACCATGTGCTGTCCTGGTCACATTTCCGGCTTGTCCACCAAACCCGAGCCCTGATCAGCCACTACCGCCAACGAGGCGACCCCCTACCCCAAGATCTGCGAATGTAGTACTAGAGTCCCCGTCCGAATGGGTTGAACACCTTCTTACCGCAGGGAGCAGCATGACTGGTCGCTCGACGTGGCGGCGTGCTCTGGCCGGCGCCTCGATCGTCTTCGCAACCGTGACACTGACGCAGACGACCGCCGCCGCCGAACAGACCGCCTCCATCCCCTACTGCCCCGGTGGCTACCTGTGCCTGCTGACGGCCTCTGGTTCCCCCTGGACCGTCCTCGTCGCGGAAGGCGAGAGTCGAAGCTTCCCGGGCGGGCTCACGGTACTGGGCGCGGACAATCAGACGCAGCTCAATTACTGCGTCAAGGCGACACCGTCCAGGTACAGCCTCGCACCCGGTCGTGAGGTCACCCACTCCCATACAGTGCAGTCAGTCCGCCCGAGTCAGTATTGCGCCTCCTGATCCGCCTGGCACGTGGAAGTGTTATACCCGCAAGGGGCCCTTCACCAGCTGATCTATTCGTAAACTGCTCGACTTGAGCCGTCTTCCCGGCCGCGCCTCTTCACCCTCGGCCGGGAAGCTTTACGCACCCTGCTGACCGCCGCTGAACGCGGGTCCATGGCCAGGGCGTATTTGAATGGGTGCGAGTGGCGCTCCGTACACTGCCGGGGAGTCGCGCATGCCATAGACGGGGGTTGCAAGGTGTCAGATCTGGAGATCGTCGCTGAACGAGGTCACCGCCCGTCCTAGGTGCGGGGCGCGCCGCCGGTCCGCCGCCGCGAGGTGTGCCTGCACCGACCGCCACCTCCCCCAGTGCCAGCGCGGCAATCCCCAAACCCTCTCCAGTCCGTACAGCCCGGGGCCGGGGCTGGCAGCTCGAGCACATCGGCGGCTGGCGCGGAACCCGGCTGAAAGCGGTCGCAGCCAGCGGTCCGCGCGACGTGTGGGCGCTCGGCAGCCCGCACGAAGGCATCGGCCAGATGCTGCTCCTGCACTTCGACGGCCGGCGTTGGCGCGAGCACCCCGCACCCGAGGTGACGTGGGGCTCCAAAGATGACGGGAGGTTTCCCTCGCTGGTGGCGACCGGACCGCGCGACGTCTGGATCTTCGCCGCCACCGCTGCCCTGGCCGCGCACCACTGGGATGGCGAGCGCTGGAGCCAGATTCCGCTACCGGACGTGGATTACAACCCGGGCGAGCGGGCCAGTGCCACCGCCCTCGCGCCCGACGACGTGTGGGTGGTGGTCGGGGATCACGCCGCGCACTGGGACGGGCGGGCCTGGACGGTCATGCATCTGCCCGCCTGGGCGGTGTCGGTGTCGGCGGCGGCGCCCGACCAGGTGTGGGCGGTCGGCGGCACCGGCCAGCCGCTCGCGCAGGGGGTCTCCGACTCGCAGGCGGCGACCATGCGCTGGGACGGCCGGTCATGGCAGCTGATCCCCGCGCCCGAGGATCGCACACCAAGCAAGGAGATCAACAGCCAGGGCCAGCCGGACGGCAGCATCCCGACAATCAGGCTCACCCGCGTCGTCGCTCACGGTCCCGGCAACGTGTGGGCGATCGGGACCCGCAGCATGTTCGACTACGAGGACGGCAGCAGGAGTACCACGATCACCATGCACTGGGACGGTACGGCCTGGTCGTGGGTGCCGGGCTCAGCCTACGTCAGCGCGTCCGGCTCTGACGACCAGACCGGCGCCGTCGTCATGGGCAGACGGTCGTTCGACATGGCCGACGACCCGGACTGGTACGTCGGCAATTATGAGTTCCAGGTCCCCATCTTCGTGCTCACCCACCAACCGCCGCGGGTCACTCCGAAACAGGACAAGCACCTGACCTTCACCTTCGTGACCGATGGCGTCGAGTCGGCGATCGCCGCAGCCAACGTGGCCGCACAAAACAAGATCGTCCAGGTACTCGGTGCCGATGTGATCCAACAGGTACTGCGCGCCGGCCTCGTCGATGAGCTTCATGTCGCGGTGATGCCCGTGCTGCTCGGCGCGGGCCTGCGGCTGTTCGACAGCCCCGGCTTGGAGAACATCACGCTCGACAAGACCGGGGTTTACGAGATTGGAGCGATGACCGAAATACGGTTCCGCATCAGCAGGTGATCTTCACAGTGCACGAGATGAAGCGCCTGGGGCGGGGCGCGGCCGAGCTGCTGACCATCGCCGAACAGCGGTGGCTGGCCGATATCCAGCTGGAGCTGCTGGCCCGTTGCAGGGCGTGTACGACCCGAGCGGGCACGGAGCCGCACTGTTCGCGATCTTTGCCGGGATGGCCGAGTCCGAACGCGAGTACGGGGTTGATGCGGTACAGCCGTTATCGGTGAGATTGATCTTGGTGGTGGACACAGGAGACTTCTGCCATGCGTCATGTGCCTTTCCCCAAGATCCCCGTTGCGTCGAGCGCCGCCGTCGCCGCCAACGGCATCTGGATCGCGACTGAGAAGATCCACGGAGCGCAGATGGTTATCGCCTACGACGGCCGGGAACTCCGCATCGGTAAGCGCAAGGCATGGCTGCGCGGAGAGGAGGCATTCTTCGGCTGGCAACTGCTGCGCGGCGAACTGGAACAAGCAGCCAGGGCGGCACTGTCCTTGGGCGGCACGGTCGTGCGCAACCGAGGTATGGGCGGTGCGTGCGGCGGCTGGCTGGCTGTTACCTCCCATCTCAGACGGGTGCTAAGGCGGTTGTCCGCCCGGTGATCACGCTCCTAGCGTTGCCATCGCACGGATTTCAGCTGCGAGCAGGAGGTGGTCGATCGTGAGCAAGGTGACTCGTCGCGGATTCATGGGAGGGGCGGCGGCAGTCGGCGGAACGGCGGTGCTGGGCCTTGGCACGCCGTCACGTGCGGGGGCTCAGGAACTGGGGCCGGTCCGGATAGCCCCGCGTGATCCACGCTATGAGGATCTCGTCGTGCGCCGGACGAACCTGCGGTTCAACCCCAGACCGGAGTACTTCCACGTGGTCGGCTCGACCGAGCAGGTGGAGAAGGCCGTGGAGGAGGCTGTCAAAGCCGGTAAGCGGGTCACCGTGCGCAGCGGTGGCCACTGCTACGAGAACTTCGTCGGTGACGGCGCGCAGGTCGTGATCGACATGTGTGAGATGTCGGAGGTGTACTTCGACGACAAGCGCGGCGCGTTCGCGATCGAGCCGGGCGCGACGTTGATGGACGTGTACCGGAAGCTGTACCTGGGCTGGGGGGTGACGATTCCCGGAGGCCAGTGCGGCGGGGTGACGGCCGGCGGCCACATCGCCGGCGGCGGCTACGGCCAGCATTCGCGCCGGTTGGGCTCGGTGGTCGACTACCTGCATGCCGTGGAGGTCGTGGTGGTGGACCGTTCGGGGCGGGCACGAGCGGTGATCGCCACGAGGAACCCGTCCGACCCCAACCATGACCTGTGGTGGGCGCACACGGGCGGCGGAGGGGGAAACTTCGGCGTCGTGACGCGCTATTGGATGCGCGACCCGAAGGCGAAGGGCAAGGATCCCCGTACGCTGCTGCCTCAGCCGCCACCGGCCCTGCTGGTCTGCCACCCGGCCTGGTCGTGGAGTGATATGACCGAAGAGTCCTTCACTACCTTGCTGCGCAACCACGGCGAGTGGCACGAGGGCAACAGCGCTCCCGGCTCGCCGTACGCGGGCCTCTGGAGCGCGCTGATCATCCAGAGCCGCGCGCAGGGGGCGGTTCCCGGCGGCATGATCCTGCCGACCATGATGGACGCTTACGTTCCGAACGCCGACCGCCTGCTCACCGAGTACTTCGCGGCGCTGACGCGGGGAGTGCGGGCGCGGGCGTACATCCCTGCGGTGCGACGGCTGCCGTGGTACCACGCGGTGAGCACGCAAGCGCTCGGTAGCGACCAGGAGTCCGGGCGGTTCAAGGCCAAATCCGCCCAGCTGCGCCGGCGGTTCACCGATCGGCAGATCGGGGTCGCTTACGACCACCTCAGCGTGGCCGGTCCGGCCTCTTCGAGCGGAGTGATGCTGCTGGCGTCGTACGGCGGGCAGGTCAACACCGTGGCCGCCGGCGCGACCGCCGTGGCCGACCGCGACTCGATCCTCAAGGCGCTCTATCTCGGCACCTGGACGGAGGGGGAGAGCGCCGAGCGCATCGCGTGGGTGCGGCGCTTCTACCAGGCGATGTACGCCGACACGGGCGGCGTACCGGTCCCGGGCGGCGCCAACGGTGGCGCCTACATCAACTATCCCGACATCGATCTGGCCGATCCGGCGTGGAACACCTCCGGCGTGCCCTGGTCCACGCTCTACTACGGCGGCAACTACCCGCGGCTGCAGCGGGTGAAGGCCCGCTGGGACCCGCGCGGGGTGTTCCGGCATGCCCTGTCCGTCCGGCCCACCCGTTGATCAAGGCCCAGCGAAGTCCGACGGCCCCGGCCGTGCGTGGTTGAGGAACGCCAGCACGGCCAGGACCCGGCGGTTGGTGTCGTCGGTGGCCTCCAGGCCGAGCTTGGCGAAGATGGCGGCGATGTGCTTGCCGCCCGTACCCTCGCTGATGTTGAGCTGACCGGCGATGGCGGCGTTCGAGCGCCCCTGCGCCATGAGCTGGAGCACCTCGCGCTCGCGCGGGCTCAGCGACGCGACCGGGTGCAGGGGCGAGGTGCCGCCGAGCAGCTTCGCGATCACCTGCGGGTCCATGGCGGTGCCGCCGGCCGCGACCCGGCGCAGCGCGTCGACGAAGTGGCCCGTGTCGAACACCCGGTCCTTGAGCAGGTAACCGACGCCTCCGGCGCCGTCGGCCAGCAACTCGCGGGCGTAGATCTGCTCGACATACTGCGACAGGACCAGTACGGGAAAGCCGGGATGGCGGGTGCGGGCCTCGATGGCGGCTTGCACCCCTTCGTCGGTGTAGCTGGGCGGCAGGCGCACGTCCACGATCGCGACGTCCGGCTGGTGCCTGGCCAGGGCGTCGAGTAGTTCCTCGCCGGTGTCCACCGCGGCCACGATCTCGATGCCGTGAGCTCTCAGGAGGTGGGTGAGCCCTTCTCGGAGGAGGTAGACGTCCTCGGCGAGGACAACGCGCATGGAATCTCCAAGGTAGCAACGGTCGGTCCGCCCTCTGGGCTGGACAGGATCAGAACTCCGTCGAATCCGTCGAGGCGGCGCCGGATGCCGTGCAGCCCGCCCCCGCGCCGGGCCACGGCGCCGCCCGGCCCGTCATCGGTTACGGTGACCGTCAGCATGCCGTCCGCGTGGCGCAGCTCCACCAGGACCCTTGACGCGGCGGCGTGCTTGGCGGCGTTGGTCAGCAGCTCGGACACGGCGAAGTAGACCGCCGCCTCGATCGGTGCGGCCACCCGGCCCGACAGGCGCACGCGAACCTCCGCCTCCAGCGGAGCGTCCATCGCCAGGGTGCGTACGGCGTCGGCGAGCCCGCGATCGGCGAGCACCGGCGGATGGATGCCCTGGATGAGCTCGCGCAGCTCGCCGAGCGCGAGCACCGACATGTCCTTGGCGCCGGCGATCATCGCCTTGGCCGCCTCGGGATCCTGATCGAAGAGCCCTTCCGCCGTCCCCAGCGTCATCCCGACGGCCACCCACCGGGCCTGCGCGCCGTCGTGCAGGTCGCGTTCGATCCGGCGCAGCTCGGCGGCTTGGGCGTCCCGGATCTGGGCGCGGCTGCTGGTCAGCGTGTCCACCCGGCTCGTCAGCAGCGCCGCCCTGGTCGGGCCGAGCAGTGATCGGCTCAGCAGGGCATGGCAGCGCAGCAACGCCGGAGCGACCGCCATGCCAAAGGCGGCGGCGACCAGACCGGCCACCGGAGCCGGGACGCTCGACCACGCCGGTACGGCGGCGTACAGCAGGTCGTCGGGCGACCACGTCAGCCCGGTGAGGAGCCCCAGCGCCTCGGTCCACAACCACAGCCAGCACATCACGCCCAGCCCGCCGACGATCAGCACGGCCGGCCCGGTGAAGAGCACGGCGGCGACGGGCACCTCCAGGAACGACCACGCCAGATCCCGCCACGAGGCCCGGTCGCCTACCATCCACCCGAACCGCCGCGCCCGCACGGCGGCTCCTCGCGTCTGGTAGACCGTGCCGATCGGCCCCCATCCCAGCCGGTACGACCCGTCCGGCTCAGGGTCGGGCAGCGGCGGCTCGGGGTGGTACGGCTCGGCGATCCGCACGCCCGTCCACTCGCCGATCCGGGCCCGGCGCCAGGACACGAAACGACGCGAGCCCAGCACCGTCTCAGGCCACAGCCGCACCGGCATCAGCCCGATCGTCACCACCTGGGCCACGGCGAACACCATCGCCACCCCGGACAGCGCGACGCTCGCGCACAGACGCGCCCCTGCGACGACCCTCGCCCCGATGGCCTCAGCGACGCGGCCCGGAACGCGGCGTGACGACGGCGCGAGCAGCACCCGGGTCCAGCGGGCGTGCAGGCGCAGCAGCCGGGGTCCGAGCGCGAGGCCGAGCAGCATCGCTGCGGCGCCGGCCGGGCGGTGGAACCACAGCGCCGTGAGCCCGCCGCCGATCAGCGCCGGCGCGAGTCCCGCCAGCACGCCGCCGACCAGCGGGTTGAGCATCATCCACGACAGGTCGCGGGCGGTCGCCGGATCGCGGGCGATCCACCCCAGCCGCGCCAGGTAGTCGGGCAGGAACGCCGAGCGGAACAGGGCGTCGCCGTCGCGATACCAGCCGTCGGGATCGCGTACGGGCGGCGGCGGAGCCGGACGGTAGGGCGAGGCGATCTCCACGCCACCCCATCGGGCGGCCAGCCGCCGGGCCAGCGCCGGCAGCCGGCGGCCCTGCTCGACGAAGAACACCGGAGACGGCAGGCCTGCGTGCGCGCCCACGAAGATCACGACCAGGAGCGGCAGTCCCAGCAGCGCGAGCCCTGCCAGCGCCACGCCTCGCAGGGGCGCGCTCGTATACCCGACAAACCTTCTGCCTCGCTCCACCTCACCCCTCCACGAGACTTACGATCCCGGCCACCCCGGGTCGACGGTCGGTGCCACGAGACGAAGCTTGCCGTCGCCACCTTCCGTCTCGAACTCGGCCGGTGGGCTTGCCCCATCCCCGGAAGCCGAACGCCTGATCGGCGACCTCTACTCATCGAGCCTGGACTTCGCCGTGATCTGGGACCTCAACGAGGTCGGTGACCTCGGGCACGTTCGAGGATCTCGCGGTGCCAGGGTCGGGGGCGCGTCCGAATGCACTACCAAGCGCTCAGCCTCGATGCGTATCCCGGTTTCGGACTGATGATCTACAACTTTCTCCGCAGATTAGCCTAGGGCCTGGCCGGAGGCGGTGCGCAGCAGCGGACCGTCGGCTCCGGCGATGCGGTCGACGATGCGCACCCCGAGCCGGCGCAGGCCGCGCGGGCCCAGGCCGATCAGGGGGTCGCGGTCGCGGATGCGGCGGCCCAGCCGGCTGGTGACCGGCGCGCGGACCAGGCCGAGCGCCTGCAGCCAGGTGAAGACGTCGGTGCCGTCGATGCGCTGCGGCAGGACCGGCTGCCGAGCGCCGAGGGCCAGGGTGACCGGCTGGGTCGCGGCGAACTCGGCGGCGATCTGCACGCCGGAGTTGCCGCCGCCCACGACCAGGACGGGCCCGTCGGGCAGCTGGGCAGGGCTGCGGTGGTCGGAGCTGTGCAGGGAGACGATCTCGGGCGGAAGCGGCAGGTCGGGGATGTGGGGCTGCTGGAACGGCCCGGTGGCGACCACGACCCCGTCGCTGGTGTAGGTGACCGCCTCGAAACCTGCGCCGTCGGGTCGGCGCAGCACGGTCACGGTGGTGCCGAGCTGGACGGGCAGCTCGAAGCGGGAGGCCTGCAGGAAGCGCTGAGTCGGGTGTTGCGCCAGACGTCGATGATCGGCACGGTTATTCCCCGTTCCCGCCGATGCAGGCGGCCACCCGAGCCGGTACGTCCGCCCGGGCGGCGGCAGTGCGGCACGTCGTCGTCGACTCTCACAATCTTGCCCACGCCATCCACGGCGCCCTGGACCAGGTGACCACCCAGCGGGTCGCCAGGGCCAAAGGCGCCTCCACATTGACCCGCGTGCCGGGCTGAATCTGGTCCAGGGTCGATCTGCGCCGGGTCTCGGCCGTAAGCCCGGCTTCCCGTACGTCCGTCTCGTGCTCGGTCTGGACAACCGTCAGCCCAACACCGTTCAGGCAGATCGAACCCAGCGCGCCCGCAGCGGCCTTGGGTGCACTGACCGCGATACGAGCCTGGTCGACGGCCACCACCATTCCGACTTCATAAATGTGCCCGGTGAACATCCGACACCACCTCTCGACAGCGGGAGGACGGTCCTCGCCGCACGAACCCACCGGCCGTCAAGATCAACACTTTGGCGAGCCCGATCGGGGCTCTCGTGGCAAACTATCCGGCGGGCCACGGCGCCGCCCCGACCACGCTCCTCCACCTCCCGGCACGCATCCTCGCGCGCCTCCCTGTGCGGGCAGCCCGTCGGCTCCACAAAAGGGCCGCACAGAAGCGGCCATATCGACTTCCTTCAGGTCCTCTGCGAGGACGAGATCTCCCGCCGCGACACCATGGCAATGCAGCGACGGACGACCGCGTCCTCATCCTCGCAAGGAGCTTGTCTCCCGGCTTCTGCAACGGAGATGTGAACCAGTCCCGATGGGCCGCTACCGGGCTCCTCCACAAGACCGGCCCAGGCCCTCCACACAACCATGTCCCGGCCCGCCGCCTCCTCCACAGGCGCCCAGAATGCTCGCCACCTGCCTTGGACGGCCCTTGGTCAGTGTGAATAGGCTGCCAGGAACACCTTCACCGCCTCGTCGGCGATGCGTTCGAGTTCGTCGACGGGCGGCCCGGCCAGCGTGCCGAGGAACATCACCTGGTTCATCGGTTTGTACATGATGAGCCCGGCGAACTGGTAAGCGGCCAGGGTCGGATCGGGGAGATCCCGCAGGATCCCGCGATCGGCCAGTCGCTGCATCGCCTCACCCAGCAGCACCAGCGATCGGTGGAAGCCGCGCTCGAACCAGGCTCCGGAGAGGGCGGGGAACCGGTCGGCCTCAGCCATGACCAGACGGCGCAATCGGATGACGTCCGGCTGGGTGAGGATTTCGATGAAGCCGCGTGCGACTTTGCGAAGGCCCTGCTGCGCGTCGGTGGTCTGGTCGAGATCGTTGGCGGCTTGCGCGAATCCGCTCACCACTTGATCGTTGGTGCCCAGGATGATCTCGGCGAAGAGGTGTTCCTTATCTTCGAACTGCTTGTAGACAGTCTGCTTGGACACGGCGGCTCGGGCGGCCACCTGGTCCATGCTCGCTCCTAGGTAGCCGCTTTGCAGGAACACCTCGGTGGCTGCCTGCAGGATTGCGCGCCGCTTCCGCGCGGTGCGGCCGACCTCCATGTCATCGCCTGGCATTGCGGCCGCTGGCTGACCGTTGCTCTGCTGCGCCCGCTCTTGTGGATTCACGGCACCTTCCTCGGACTCGAACTGTCCACGGATTGTACTGGACAGTTCCGTACTACTTTCAGTACCATACCGTCTAGTTCCATCAACGAGCCTTCGCCGATAGAGGAGCAGCAATGTCGCACACCGTGGAAGTGCCGGGTGCCCGGCTCTACTACGAAGTTCAAGGCAGCGGGCCGGTGCTCGCGGTCATCGGCCACCCCATGGACAGCAGCGGCTTCGCCCCGCTCGTCTCGGCACTGACCGGGCACTACACCGTCGTCACGATCGATCCGAGGGGATTCGGCCGCAGCGCGATCGCCGACCGCAACCAGGATGCGATTCCCGAGGTGCTCGCCGACGACGTCAAGGCGGTGCTCGACCTCGTGGGATCAGAGCCCGTGCACATGTTCGGCAACAGTGGCGGCGCGGTCATCGGCCTCGCGCTGGTCGCCAAGTACCCGGACCGGCTGCGCACTCTCGTGGCCCACGATCCTCCCCTCGCCGAGCTGCTGCCGGACAGGGAGAAGGCCCGTGCCTCGATCCATGACATCTATGACACCTACCGTGCCCACGGCCAGGGGCCGGCCTGGGGCATGTTCTTTGATTTCGGCGGATTCGAGGCTCCCCCCATGCCGGAGGGTGAGCCACAGGAGCCGTCTGCCGAAGAGGTGGCCGCGGGCGAGCGCCTGTTCGGCCATGCTCTCCTGCCGATCACGCTGTACGAACCCGACATCGCCGCCCTGCGCACGGCATCCACCCGGATCGTGGCCGCGGGCGGCGGGGACTCCAAAGGCACCTTCCCCCAGCGTGCCGCCGCTGCGCTCGCAGAACAGCTCGGCACGCCGCTGGTCGACTTCCCCGGTGACCACGGCGGCTTCGACGCCCAGCCGGCGGAGTTCGCCCAGACCCTCCACAAGATCCTGAGCTAGCGCCGTCCCGCCGCACCCTTCCGGAGCGCTGTGTCGCGGGCGGTCAGATCAGAACTCCGCGGCTACCAGCTTGGTTCGTGGTTACCAGACCCCCGGATACAGGTGTCCCGGTGACCGCCAGATGGGTGGTCCGATGAGAGGAGAAGGAATCGTGACCTCGTCCTCAGTGCCGCCTCGGGCGACGCGACGGGAGTGGATCGGGCTGGTGGTGCTGGCCCTGCCCACGTTGCTGCTGGCCTTGGACACCAGCGTGTTGTATCTGGCGCTACCGCAATTGGCGACGGAACTCGGCGCCAGCGGTACTCAGCAGCTCTGGATCACTGACATCTACGGATTCTTGCTCGCTGGGTTTCTGGTCACCATGGGAACGCTGGGCGACCGTATCGGTCGTCGTCGGCTGTTGCTGATCGGCGCCGTCATGTTCGGGGTTGCTTCAGCCCTGGCCGCTTACTCCATCAGTCCAGAGATGTTGATCATTGCCCGTGCCCTGCTGGGGATCGCCGGCGCAACCCTGATGCCCTCCACCTTGGCGCTGATCAGCAACATGTTCCGCGATCCCAAGCAGCGGACAATGGCGTTGGCAGTCTGGGTCAGCTGTTTCATGGGCGGCGTCGCGGTGGGCCCGGTGGTGGGCGGCGCTCTGCTGCAGAACTTCTGGTGGGGCTCAGCGTTCCTGCTGGGTGTCCCAGTGATGCTGCTTCTGGTGGTGATCGGCCCTGTGCTGCTGCCCGAATACCGTGACCCAGCCCAGGCGGGACGGCTGGACCCGCTCAGCGTAGCGCTCTCGCTGGCAGCGATCCTGCCGGTGATCTACGGGTTGAAGGACCTGGCCGCCAACGGGCCGCGGCCTGGAGCGGCGGTAGCCACTGTGGCCGGCCTGGCGCTGGGGGCGGTGTTCGTCCATCGCCAGCGCATCCTCGCAGTCCCGCTGCTGGACCTGCGCCTGTTCGCCAGCCGCCAGGTGTCCGCCGCGTTGAGTCTCGGGTTGCTGAGCGGAGCCGTCATGGGCGGTGTCTGGCTGCTGATCAACCTCTATCTGCAGACGGTCGCGAATCTGTCGCCGCTGCACGCCGGATTGTGGCAACTGCCAGCGGTGCTGGGGATGGTCGTCGCCAGCAACCTGGCACCGCGCCTGAGCCGCCGGTTCCCTCCGGGCGGCCTCATCACTGCTGGAATGGCGCTGTCGGCAGTGGGTTTCGCAGTCTTGACGCAGACCCCTGCTGCGGATGGGCTGGCAGTGCTGATCCCCGCGTTCGTCATCATCATGGTCGGTGTCGGCATCGGATTGCCGCTGATACAAGACCTCATCATCGGCGCTGCACCACCCGAACGTGCCGGGTCAGCCTCGGCACTGTCCGAAACCAGCGGCGAACTCGGTGTCGCACTGGGCATCGCCGCCCTTGGAAGCGTGGGCACCGCCATTTACCGCGCCCGGCTCACGGTACCCACTGAAGTGCCGGTCCAAGCTGTCGAGAGCGCGCAGGAGGGAATCATCGGTGCGGTGATCGCCGTACCGCACCTGCCTGCCGGGATCGGCGCGGAACTCCTCGACAACGCCCGTGCCGCGTTCACTTCAGGCCTCACCACGGTAGCCGCCGTCAGCATCGTCATCTTCGTCGCGCTCGCCATCGCCACCGCGCTGGTACTACATGGGATCCGTTCCACCGGCCACAGCGAACCAGAGCAGCCGGACATGAGCGAGCCGGCTGTCGCCGCAGCCACGACCAACCTCAGCGGCTCACCCACAAACACCCCTGTATGACCATTTCGACCACCACCGTTACCGAAGGAACAAACATCATGCGCAAGGTCTTCGCCGGTCTGTTCATCTCCCTGGACGGAGTCGTGGAAGCGCCCGATCAGTGGCAGCACGACTTCGACGAAGAGATGGCTGCCGAGATGGAAGCTCAGCTCCACGCCCAGGACGCCGTCTTGCTCGGTCGCGTCACCTACTTGGACTGGGCCGCCTACTGGCCCACCTCCACCGATGAGCCCTTCGCGACCATGTTCAACAACATGCGCAAGTACGTCTTCTCCGACACCCTCGAGACCCTCGAGTGGAACAACAGTGTCCTGCTCAAGGGCGACCTCGCCACCTCCATCGACGAGCTGAAACGACAGCCGGGCAAGGACATCGGCGTGGGCGGAAGCGTAAGCCTCATCCGCTCGCTGCTGCAGCAGGATCTCCTCGATGAGCTTCGGCTGCTGGTGCACCCCGTGGTGGTCGGCAAGGGACAGCGGCTGTTCGACGACTTGCCTGCCAGGCAACTGCATCTTGCCGAGGCAAGGAGCACCAGCAGCGGGACTGTCATCCTGGTGTACCGCAAGTCGGCCTGATCCATCACATCCCTGAACGGACCGCCCGGCCACGCCCCACGGTCCCTTCGACAGCCGAGAGCCTGAACGCGTCGGCGGATCCGGTACTGAAGTTGGCGCGCCAGCCAAGTGGCGGGATCCAGGGGGCGGCAGCGGGCATGCGTGAGGCGATGGTCTCGCCGAGCGTCGATGAGCTGGGCTGGTCGCCGTCGGTGCCGTGGTGATCGCACTCTCATCAGTAGGCCATCGTGGGCCGCTCGCGGGCTCAGCCCGACGCCATCAGGAACCACTTTGGAGTACTGGAGCCGATCGGGTCGCTCAGTACTCCGGAGAGAGACCAACCCCGAGACACTAACCGGGTGGGCGGCGCTGGGCGTGCTGACCATCGACACGTTCGTCCCGCTGCCGTTCCTCGCTTCCGGCTTTCCGGTGTGGCCACCGGCCTTGGCGCGGCAAGCCCCGCTGTTCGCTGCCGCCATCGGCTGGGCAGCCCTTGGCCACGACTCTCCCCACGTTCCGCGCGGCATGGCCACGATCCTCGACGGCACGGCACGGCACCGAGCTCGGCCAGGCACTCATGAAACCTCGAGGTGGAATGCCCCGGCTGTCACGGCCACCGCTGTCCGCCGCGCCTCCTCAGGACCGCGCTGGACCGGCCGGCCCGGTCGTGTGAGAACGACAGGCCTCGCCCCACCCTCCCTCAAGGAGTTCAGCACCATGAACAGCGTCGGAGCCCTCTCCCACGATGAACCCGTCTCCGAACGGGTGTCGTTCAAGCAGTGGCTGGCCGTGATCGCGGTCGCAGTCGGGACCTTCCTGGTCGTAACCGCGGAACAACTGCCGGTCGGCTTGCTCACCTCCGTCGGTGACGACCTCGGGATCTCAGAGGGGACCGCAGGGCTGATGCTTACCGTGCCCGGCCTGATCGCCTCCTTCAGCGCACTACTGGTTCCTGTCGCGATCGGGCGACTGGACCGACGTACCGTCCTACTCGGCCTGATCACCTTGATGGTGGTGGCCAACTTGCTGTCGTTCCTCGCTTCCGGCTTCCCGCTCCTGCTGGCCGCGCGGTTCCTGGCCGGAATCAGTATCGGCGGATTCTGGGCGCTGGCGGCCGGCATCGCCGTACGCCTGGTCCCCGGCGCCCATGTCGCCCGCGCCACCTCGATCGCTTTCGGCGGCGCCACCGCCGCCAACGTCCTGGGCGTCCCGGCCGGGACGTTGATCGGCGAGCTCACCAACTGGCGCATCGCCTTCCTCACCCTGGCCGGACTTGGACTACTGGCCGTTGTCGCCCTGTTCCCGCTGCTGCCGACCATGCCCGCCACCGAGTCCCTCCGGCTGGGTGCGCTGTTCGCCCTGTTCGCTGACCGTGTCGTCCGCGCCGCCATCATCACCACCTTCCTCCTGGTCGGCGGTCACATGGCGGCCTACACCTTCGTCAGCCCGATCCTGCAGGACATCTCCGGAATCGACGACGGCCTCATCGGGCCCATGCTGCTCGGGTTCGGCGCCGCCGGTGTCATCGGCACATTCATCGCCGGAGGTGCCGCCGCGCGCAACGTGCGCGCCACCGTCATCGCTGGAGGTGTTCTCCTCACCGCCGTCCTGGCGCTCTTCCCGCTGATAGGCGGCACCCTCGCCACCGGGCTCATCCTGCTGATTCTGTGGGGCCTGGCCTTCGGAGGCGTCCCGGTCGGCGTTCAGATGTTGATTTTCAAGGCCGCACCCGACAGGGCCGAGGCCGCCACCGCGCTCAACACCGTGGTGTTCAACCTGGCCATCGCCCTCGGCGCACTGCTGGGTGGCCTCATCGTCGATGCGGCCTCCACCACCGTCGCTCTGTGGCTCGCCGCCGTCCTTACCGCCCTGACCGTCGTGTCCGTATCGAGTGCCAGCAGGGCCATCGTCCGCAGTTGACACTTTGGGGAACCGCTTCAGCGAACCCTTTGGGTGTAGGGGGTATCGCCCTCATGGGCCCTCTGCCGAGTTTCCCGTGATTATGCGGTTCTGTCAGTGACAAAGGGACTACTTTTTCACCGCCGCGAGCTGACCGAGGAGGCGGCCGAAGCCTCGATCTACCAGGCATGTCAGCGGTTGCGGCTGCCCAGTTCGTCGACCTGGCCACCGCCGCCCCCCGGGCACCTGGATCAACACACTGCCGGGGCGGAGCCAGGTGAGAAGTGCCGGGACCGTACCCACTGGATCGAAGGCAGATCCTCGCGGCGCAAGAAGTAGATCGTCATCGAGACGATGTCGTCCAGCCGACCGCCAACGGCAGCGAGGATCAGGCGGACGTTGTCGATGCTCTTTTCCATCTGCGCCTCGATGTCACCCGCGCCGACCACCTCGCCGTGCTCGTCCCAGGCGACCTGTCCGGTGATGTGGACAACCTCTCCCGTGCCCTGGATGACGCCCTGCGAGAACGCTCGCCCATTCACTCCCGAAGGATTGAAGCGTCTGCCATGTGACTCCTCATGCTGATGCGACATATGCCGACGCCCCGCCTCGATCATGGTGTATCGGGGGCAAGCCGCGATCGCCGCGCTTGCCGCTCGACTCCCGCCCCACCCAGTGATCGTTTTCGGTCACAGCACTAGTGTCATGCGCCTGAAATTCGTCGGCCAAATCTTTACACTTTACGTATGGCGCATCGAGGTCCGTCTGCGGTGGAGATCCAACTTGCCGATGCTGAGCGCGCGCGACTGATCGGCCTGTCAGCAGAGTCGTCTGCGGTGGCCAGCCGCGCCAAGATCGTGCTGGCTTGCGCCGAACGAGGGATCAGCAACGCGCAGGTCGCGCGGGAGCTGGGGCCCTCGCCCCGATGTGTGGACACCTTGAGTGCCGGATGATGGAAATCCGGAGGCAAGGAGTTCCACGTGGCGATGAAGTCGTATCCGCCGGAGTTCAAGGCGGACGCCGTCGCGTTGTATCTG
>NZ_SMKP01000226.1:0-15895 GCF_004349015.1 Nonomuraea diastatica | reverse complement strand
GTCGATGGCGGGGTCGATGGCGGGGTCGATGGCAGGGTCGGCGGCGGCCTCGGCGGCCTTCGCCAGCACCTGCGGGCGCAGGAGCAGTTGTTCGACCGCCTCGGCCATGGCTCCGGGTCCGCTCTCCACGAAGCCGAGCGGCAGGCCGGCCATGTTGATGACGATGCGCTCGTCGTCCGGGCCGAGGCCGGGAGGCAGGCTCGTGCGGGCGAGGCGGGTGAAGACGTCGTCCGGCAGGTCACGCCCGGCGCGCAGCGCCGCCCGGAGCTCGGCGAGCCGGTCGCGCAGGTAGGCCGTCATCTCCGCGCCCGCGCGCACCGACTCCTCCTGGATCGCCGGATCGCCCGCGTAGTTGGCGAAGCCGTCGGCGACGATGGCCCGCGTCCACCGCGACAGGGTGCCGGGGTCGGGCCCGGGAAATCCGAAGTATTCGGCGCACACGCCCAGGGCGACGTGGCGGAACAGTGCGTGGACCGCTTCGACGCGGCCACTCGGCAACGCGGCGTCGAGGGCCTCGTCGGCCAGGCGCCCCGCGAGCGCGCGCACGCGGGCGGTGTCGCCCGGGTCGAGCATGACCCGCATCAGGCCCTTGTCCCGCCAGTTCATCGGGGTGGCGTCCCTGCCCAGCATGTACGGGCCGCCCAGCGCGGCGTCCAGGCGCGGCCCGAAGGCGCGGACCGAGAAGACCGACTCCCGGGAGAGCACCTCGATCACGTCGGCGAAGCGCGTCACGACCGTGAAGGCGGGCGTGACGAAGACGGGCCGCCGCTCGCGCAACTCGGCGAACAGGGTGCGCCACTCGGTGCGCATCCACTGCTGGACGAGCCCCGGCGCCGTCATCGGGTCGCGGGCCAGCGCCTCGTCGTATCTCTCCAGATGGCCGCTCGTGGTCGCCTGATCGGCAGTACCCATGCCGGTTGCCCACCTTCCGCTGAGGCCGGAGCGAACAGAGATCATCACGTTGTGTAGCCACAATCTAGACAGGTCGCGGCGCGTTCCTGATGGCTACCGTTCGGAGTGTTTTGACTCCTCATGGTGACGGTCTCGTCACTTCCAGGCCATTGCCGGAGCCCCCAGGGCCCGGTCATCAATGGGGAGGCCCTGTCGTCTGCACCGATCACGGAGGCACTGTGAACGCGTCACCCACCCCGCGGGCGGGCTCGGGCACGGCGGAGACGATGACGCTCACCACCGGCCGCCGAGCGGTCTACCTGGTCGTCCTCGTGGTGCTTCCCGTGCTGCTCCTGGCCGTCGCCGTGCCCGCCGTGTGGGGGTGGGGCATCGGCCCGCGCGACCTGGCCATCGCCGTCGTGATGTACCTCGTGAGCATCTTCGGGATCGCCATCGGCTATCACCGGCTCTTCACCCATCGTGCCTTCAAGTGCCGCAGGCCGCTACGGGTCGTGCTCATGCTCGCCGGCGGCATGGCCGTCGAGGGCCCCGTCTCCCTGTGGGCGGCCGAGCACCGGCGCCACCACAAGTACGCCGACCGCGAGGGCGACCCGCACTCACCGTGGCGCTACGGCGACGACGGCCTGGCCCTGCTGCGCGGCATGGCGCACGCTCATGTGGGCTGGTTCTTCACCGCGCGCCGGCGGTCCAGCCGGCGCCACTGGGTGCCGGACCTGCTGGCCGATCCGGACGTCCGGCGGTTCGACGCCGCCTACCCGACCGTCGTGGTGCTGTCGTTCGCGCTGCCCGCCGCGGTGGGCGGGTTGTGGTCGATGTCGTGGGAGGGCGTCTGGTCCGCCTTCTTCTGGGGCGGCCTGGTCCGCTACGCGGTGGTGCACCACGTCACGTGGTCGGTGAACTCCGTCGCGCACACGTTCGGCGAGCGGCCGTTCCCCACCAGGGACCGCTCGTCGAACGTGTGGTGGGTGGCGATGCTGACGCTGGGCGAGGGCTGGCACAACTGGCACCACGTGGACCCGGCGTGCGCCCGGCACGGGGTGCTCAAAGGCCAGCTCGACCCGAGCGCGCGGCTGATCCGCTGGTTCGAGCGCGCGGGCTGGGCGCACTCCGTACGCTGGCCGGATCCCGCCCGCCTGGCCGCCCGCCGCGCCGCCCGCCGGTGACCACGGGGCGGCCCAGGGGACGGCCCGGGGGATGGCACGGGAGCGGTGGTCAGTGCAGGACCACGGTCTTGTGACCGTTGAGCGCCACCCGGTTCTCGGTGTGCCAGCGCACCGCCCTGGCCAGGGCCCGGCACTCCACCTCCCGCCCCAGCGCGACGAACTCGTCGGCCCTGAGCGAGTGGTCCACGCGCGTGATCTGCTGGTCGATGATCGGCCCCTCGTCGAGGTCGGCCGTGACGTAGTGCGCGGTGGCCCCGACCAGCTTGACGCCGCGCTCGTACGCCTGCTGGTAGGGCCGCGCGCCCTTGAAGCTGGGCAACATCGAATGGTGGATGTTGATGGCCCTGCCCTCAAGGTGCTTGCACAGCTCGGGGGAGAGGATCTGCATGTAGCGGGCCAGCACCACCAGGTCGATGCGCTCGTTCTGCACGATCTCCAGCAGCCGGGCCTCGGCCTCGGGCTTGGTGCCGGGCGTGACCGGGATGTGGCGGAACGGCACGCCGTAGTTGTCGGCCAGCAGCGCGAGGTCGGGATGGTTGGAGACGACGGCGGCGACGTCGAGGTTGAGCTCTCCGACGGAGTTGCGGTAGAGCAGGTCGTTGAGGCAGTGGCCGAACCTGCTCACCATGATCAGCACACGCTGCCTCTCGTCGGCGTCCCCCAGGCGCCAGATCATCCCGAAGCGGGACGCGACGTCCGCGAAGTCGCGTTGCAGGCCGGGCACGGGCAACGCGCGACCGTCGGCGTGGGCGAACTGCACGCGCATGAAGAACGTGTGGCTGTCCGGGTCGTGGAACTGCCGGCTCTGCACGATCGTGCACCGCCTCTCGAAGAGGAACCCGGCGACGGCGTACACGATGCCCGGAGTGTCCGGGCAGGACAACATGAGGACGCGCTGCCTGGCGGACCGGGCTGCGGGCGCGGCGGTCATGGGAGCTCCAGACTGCTGAGGAGGAGGGTGGCGCCGTTCCGCTCACGGGCGCTGAGCGCCCGCGCGGCGGCCGCGGTGTTGCGGAGCAGCCACACGTCGGTGACGGGGCCGACCCCGCCGGGCACGGGCGTGATGGCCCTGACCCGCGCGGCCACGGCTTCGTAGTCGACGTCGCCGACCATGCGGTTCCGGCCGCCGGGGCCGGGCCGGGGATTGATGCCGACGTCGATGACGACGGCGCGGTCGCTCACGTGCTCGGCCCCGATCAGCCCCGGCCGGCCGGCGGCGACGATGAGGACGTCCGCCCGGCGGGTGTGGCGGCCGAGGCTCCCGGTACGGCTGGCCCACTCGTCGACGGACTCCACCGCGGCCTGCCTGTCGCAGGCGAGCGACACGGCGGGCTTGCCGACGTTGCTGGACCGGCCGACGACCACGACCAGCGACCGGTGGTAGAAGGCGGTCCTGTCCTCGCCGACGGAGTCCAGCCACTTGTCCAGCAGGTGGAAGGCCGAGGCCGCGGTCGACGGCACGTAGCGGGGCACGCCGAGCGCCAGCCGGCCGGCGTTCTCCGGATGCACGGCCTCGATGTCCTTGACGGGGTCGATCGACTGGAAGACGGCGGCCTCGCTGATGTGCCCGGGCAGGGGGCGCAGCACGAGGATGCCGGAGACGTCGGGTGCGGCGTTCAGCCCGCTGACGGCGGAGACGAGGTCGTCCTGCGAGACCGTGGCGGGCAGGTGACAGGGGAAATAGGCGACGTCGAGGTCGGAGGCGAGCCGGCGCAGGCGGCGCTCGTACGCGGCCGAGCTGTAGCCGTTGCCCACCATGACGGTGGCGAGGCCGGTACGGGCTCCTCCCTCCCTCAGCTGCTCGATCGCGGCCGCCACGCTCTCCTTGAGAGCGCGGGCGCAGGCTCGTCCGTCGATGACCTGGGCACTCATGGTCTGGGTCGGCTCCTCGCTGGTAAGTCGGTGTCATGCGCGGCCCCGCGGGGGTCAGGGCTGCTGCCCGGCTCTGGTCAGCATCCTGCGCCGCCAGGCTTCGGTCTTCTCGAGCTCGTTGAACGTGAAGAGGTGGAACCCCCGCAGGGTGCCCTCCGGCGCGGAGACACGCGGGGCGAGCCACTCGACGAGCCGGTCGGGGCTGTACCCGCCGGGCAGGAAGAACCGCCACAACATGCTCTGCTGCTTCCTCAGGAATCGGGCCGACTGGCCGAGCCCGAGACCGGCGGAGATGCGGATGAGCTTCTGCCTGCTGACGGCTCCGGGCAGGCCGACGTGGATCGGCAGGTCCACGCCGCGCTCCTTGACCCGCCGGGCCCAGGCGGCCGTGGTCCCCGCGTCGAAGCACAGCTGGGTGACGACGTGGGTGGCGTACCGGGCCTTGAGCTCGATGGCGCGGTCGATCAGGTCCTGGCTGATGCTGCCGTGGCCCTCGGGATAGCCGCCGATCCCGATCCGGCGGAAGTGGTGCCCGTCCGCGTCGAGCACCTCCAGGAGGGAGAGGGCGTCGGGGAAGCCGCCGGCGGGCTGGGTGACGTCGCCGCCGATCACGAAGATGCCGTCGATTCCCGCCTCCCGCAGCTGGGCGACGAGGTCGGCCAGCTGCCGCTTGTCCCTGACCTGGCGGGCGGCCAGGTGGGGGGCGACGGAGTATCCGTGGCCGGCCAGCCGCTGGGCCAGGTCCACGGTGGCCGCCAGGCCCTTGGCCTCGGTCGTGGTGACGGTCAGCGGGATGGTGCGCGGCACGTGGGCGAGCACCGCGTCCTCGGTGCCGCGGAACGGCATGATCTCGTAGCTGACGGCGTTCAGCGCCTGGGCGAGCGCCTGCCGGCGCGCGGGCGCCGGACCCGGGCCGCCGACCCGCAGGCTGCTCATCGTGCCGGTCTCTTCTCGCGCGCGGCCCAGTCGACGATGGGACCGGCGGTGAGGGCGGCGGTGACGGCGGCGGTGAGGGCCGGACGTGCAGGAGGCATGGTGAGGGGACCTTTCGTCGGGGCAGGCGGCCGAGCGGGAACCGGGCTCGTGCGCGTGCGCGGCCGCCGTACGCGGACGCCGGGTGGGATGCCGGGCACCGGCATCCGCAACAGACAGTAGATTCCGGCCTGGTCCGGGGAATGACGCGGATGACGGCACTTGGGCCTGCGGTCGTCCTAGCCGGGACGCGACAAGTGACGTAGTGCGGGTGACCGGCGAAAGGTCCGGCACGCCAGGGTGCCTGAGGCGGGGGCCCGTGCTCCGCCGCCGGCGCTCCTGCGGCCCGCCGTGACAGGACGGCCCCGCTGCCCCGTCACCGTGTCTCCCGTGGCCCGCCGTGACGGGATGCCCCTACCGCCCGTCACCGTGTCTCCCGCGGAGCCGCCGCCTACGTCAAATGGCGTATCCCCGCGGGCCGTCCCGGTGGAATAGTGCCGTTGCCCTGGAACGAGGGCATCATGGGGATCGGTGACGGGGGCGTACCAGCGAGGAGGGCGCCGGCGATGGTGGACGACGTCAGGTCCGGGCGGGCCGCCAGGCCGGCGCCGCGCGGGCGCCGGCCGCTCGACGCGGGGGCGCTGCTGGAGCAGACGCCCGACGGTCTCGCGGTGATCGATGCCGACGGCCGTTTCGTCCAGGCCAACCCGGCGGCGCTGTCGCTCTGCGGGCTCGACGCTGCGCACGTCGCCGGCGCCGCGTCCCCGTTCCCGCCGCGTGACGCGGACGAGGACGGCGAGGACCCCGGTGCCGAGATGGTCACCGTGTGGGAGGCGGGGCCGGGTCCGCGCCGCGAGTTCGCGTTCCGGATCAGCCGGCTGCCCGGCCGCGACGAGCGCATCGTCGCCTTCCGCGACGTCACGGAGAGCCGGCGGCACCAGCGCAGGCTCGCCGCGATCGCCAGCGCGGCCAGCCGGGTGGCCGCCAAACGGTCGCTGGGCAGCACGCTGGAGGCCCTGGCGAAAGAGGTGCTGGAGGCCGACGCCCTGGCTGGAGTGCAGATCCTGACGGTCAACGCCACCAGCGAACGTTTCCAGGTGATGGGCACCGCCGGGTTCAGCCAGGCGGACAACTTCTTCGACATGTTGCTCGAGTGCCGCGAGGCCGGTGCCGACCTGCGCATGATCGACGCGTTCACCTCGCGGCAGCCGGTCGTCGTGCCCCACCGCTACGCGACGATCATGTCGAACCCCGCGTGGCAGGCGCTGAAGGACTACATGCGCTCGCCGGAGTGGGACTGGTTCGCCAGCGTGCCGCTGATGGTGCGCGGCGAGCCCGTGGGCATCCTCAACGCCTTCTTCGCCCCTGGCCAGGAGATCGGCCGGACCGCCCTCGACTTCCTGCTGGCCATGGCCGAGCAGGCGGCGCAGGCCGTCGACTACGCCGCGCTGCTGGAGCGCGAGCGGGAGGTCGCGCGGCGCGAGGAACGCCAGCGGCTGGCCCGCGACCTGCACGACTCCGTGGTGCAGCAGGTCTTCTCGATGGGCATGCAGGCGGAGTCGCTCAGCATGTTGTCCGGGCGCGACACCGTCGTCGACTCGGCGTACGTGATGCGCGTGGCCGGGGAGCTCGGGCACGTCTCCAAGGCGGTGCTGAGCGACCTGCGGGCTATGGTGACCGACCTGCACCCCATCCCGCTCGCCGACCAGGGGCTGTCGGCGGCCCTCGGCGCCCTCGCCGAGTCGACCATGGGCAGGACCGGCCTCGACGTGCACGTCTCGATCACCGACCAGCACCACGAGCTCGACGACCTGGAGTCCGAGCTCCGCGAGGACGTCTACCGCATGATCGCCGAGGCGCTGCACAACAGCGTCAAGCACGCGCAGGGCTCCCGCGTCACCATCGACCTGGGGCTGACCGGACGCCGCTCGCAACGGTGGCTGACGGGCGAGGTCTCCGACGACGGGTGCGGCCTGCCGGCGCAGAACGCCGACGCGGACCTGCGGGGGGAGGAGGGCGGCTTCGGCATGACGGCCATGAAGGAACGCGCCGGCCGGTGGGCCGGCCACTTCACCATCCTGTCCAGCCCAGGCGAAGGAACCACCGTGCGCTTCGTGCTCCCGCTGCCGCCGTCGCTGCCGACGGGGCTGCACCGGGACGTGTTCGCCCGTACACCCGACACCCCTGACGACACCACTGACGGCGCCGCTCACCCCCGCGAGAACGCTGAGGAGCCATGACCCTCCCCACAGAGAACAGCACCATCGGAGTCCTGGTGGTGGACGACCACGCCGTGGTCCGGCGCGGCGTCGTCGCCTATCTCGACGCTCTGCAGAACGTCGAGGTCGCCGGTGAGGCGGCCAACGGCCGCGAGGCGGTCGATCTCCTGGAGTCGCTCAAGGTCAGGCAGCAGCCGCTGCCCCGGGTGGCGCTGATGGATCTCATGATGCCGAAGATGGACGGCGTCGAGGCGACCGCTGAGATCGTCAAACGGTTCCCGGCCGTCCGCGTGGTCATCCTGACCAGTTTCGGCGAGGTCGAGCGCATCCACGCCGCGCTGGCCAACGGCGCCGCCGGCTACCTGCTCAAGGACGCCGGGCCGTCCGAGGTCGCCGCCGCGATCCACGCCGCCGCCAACGGCGACGTCTACCTGGACGCCGCCGTGGCGCGGCGGCTGGCCCAGAAGATGCGCTCCCCGCACAGCGGCGTGGCCGGCCTGACCAGCCGGGAGCGTGACGTGCTCGTCCTCATCGCCGAGGGCCGCTCCAACCGTGAGATCGCCGCCAAGCTGGTGATCAGCGAGCGGACGGCGCGCACCCACGTCAGCAACCTGCTCGGCAAGCTCGGGCTGCACTCGCGTACCCAGGCGGTGCTCGTCGCCATGCGCGAAGGGCTGGTCGACCCCCCGCGCTGAGCGTCGCGTCCCTCCCGGCCCGATGGGAGGGTCGCGCCTGGCCACGGCCTACGTCACTTGTCGTAGGCGGCCTACGACCTGCACCCCCTCAAGAGCCGTCAATTGCGCAATCCATGGCCCGGCAGGGGCTGCGTAACATCCAGGTCAGGCCGCGATGACCAGGCCCCCAGCGAACGCCCACGTGCACGGAGCTCAGCGCGCGCGCGTCGCCCCGCGCGGCTCTTCCCGCGCGCGCCGACGCCTCGCGAGCAGCCCCCAGTTAAGGAGACATCCATGTCCGGCAAGAGCCTCCAAGACGTTCTCAACGGCGTTCCGGCCAATGTGGCGGATCATCTGCGCAATCTCCAGGCCGGGCCGAACGTCTATCCCGGGGTTCCGCCCGAGTACACGAACTGGCGCGACGAGCAACTGGCCTGGCAGCAGACCTGCGTGCTGTTCAACCAGTCTTTCCACATGGCCGAGCTGCTGGTCGAAGGGCCCGACGCGCTGAAGCTGCTGTCCTACCTGGGCGTCAACAGCTTCGCGCGGTTCCCCGTCGACACCGCCAAGCAGTTCGTGCCGTGCACCCCTGACGGCTACGTCATCGGCGACGTCATCCTCTTCCACCTGGCGGAGACCACCTTCAACCTGGTCGGCCGCATCCCCGCACTGAACTGGGTGCGCTATCACGCCGAGACCGGCGGCTACGACGTCACGGCCACGCTCGACGAACGTTCGGCGGCCCGCCCCGACCCGTTCAACCGCACCTCGTACCGTTACCAGATCCAGGGGCCGAACGCGACCAAGGTGATCGAGAAGGTGACCGGCGAGCCCGCGCCCGGGCTGAAGTTCTTCCACATGACGAGGATGACGATCGCGGGCAAGCAGGTCCGCGCGCTGCGTCACGGCATGGCGGGACAGCCCGGGTACGAGCTGTTCGGGCCGTGGGCGGAGGGCGAGGAGGTGCACCAGGCGCTGGTCGAGGCCGGCGAGGAATACGGGATGCGGCTGGTCGGCGGGCGCGCCTACTCCTCCAACACGCTGGAGTCCGGGTGGATCCCCTCGCCCCTGCCGGCGATCTACACCGGTGAGGCGCTCAAGGCCTACCGCCAGTGGCTGCCGGACACCAGTTACGAGGCCGCCGCCTCCATCGGCGGCAGCTTCGTCTCGGACGACATCGAGGACTACTACCTGACGCCGTGGGACCTCGGCTACGGGTCGTTCGTGAAGTTCGACCACGACTTCATCGGCCGGAAGGCGCTGGAGGCCAAGGCGGCCGGACCGCACCGCAAGAAGGTCACCCTGGCGCTGGACAACGCCGGCTTCCTCAAGGCCGTCAACACCCAGCTCGAGCGCGGGCTCCCGGCGAAGTGGTTCGAGTTCCCGTCCGCGGTCTACTCGATGCACCCGTACGACCTGGTCAAGGTGCACGGAGAGCCGGGCGGGATCTCGACGTGGATCGGCTACAGCGCCAACGAGCGCAAGATGCTGACCCTGGCGATGCTCGACGAAGACCACGCCGAGCCCGGCGCCCAGGTGTCGCTGGTGTGGGGCGAGCCCGACGGCGGCTCGGACAAGCTCACCGTCGAGGGCCACGGCCAGGTCGAGATCGGCGCCACCGTGAGCCCCGTCCCGTACGCCGAGGTCGCCCGCAAGGTTTACGCGGACGGCGGCTGGCGGGCGGCCACGGCCTGAGCAGCCACCCGCCGACCACGCGCGGACCCGACGTGTTGAGCACCGCCGAGACAAGGGAGAAGCCCATGGGCGGGGAACCGGACCGGATACCCGACACCCCCCTCCTCGATCGCGACCGCCGGCTTCGCGGCTACCGGATCAACAAGATGGCCATGGGACTGGGCGACCCGGCCAACCGCGCGGCGTTCAAGGCCGACGAGCCGGCCTACCTGGACCGGTTCGGCCTGAGCGACGAGGAGAAGGCCGCGGTGTTGTCCCGCGACTGGACGGAGATGATCCGCCTCGGCGGCAACCTGTTCTTCATCCTGAAGATCTCCGCGGTCGATCCCGTGCGCATCACCGAGATCGGCGCCCACCAGGCCGGCATGGACCACGAGTCGTTCCTGCGGGACAGGCTCGGGAAGAAGGTGTGAGACGTGGCAAGGATCGTCGGAGGGCTGGGAACGTCGCACGTTCCCTCGATCGGGGCGGCGCTCGACAAGGGTCTGCGCGACACGCCTGAGTGGAAACCGTTCTTCGACGGTTACGTGCCCGCCCAGGAGTGGGTGCGCGAGCAGCGGCCCGACGTCGCGGTCGTCGTCTTCAACGACCACTTCAACGCGCTGTTCCTTGATCGGGTGCCGACGTTCGCGGTCGGCTGCGCCTCCGAGTACCACCCCGTCGACGAGGGGTGGGGGCCGCGGGCCATCCCCCCGTTCGAGGGAGCGGCCGACTTCGCCTGGCATCTGGTTGACACCCTGGTGGACAACCACTTCGACCCGGAGATCATCCAGGAGATCAAGGTCGACCACGGCCTGCAGGTGCCCATGGAGCTGTTCTGGGGCAAGCCGTCGAAGGCGTGGCCGGTGAAGGTCGTGCCGATCTTCGTCAACGTGCTGCAGTACCCGATCCCGCTGCCCGACCGCCTCTACGCGCTCGGCAAGGTGCTGGGCAGGGCGATCGAGAGCTACGACAGCGACGAGAGGTTCGTCGTGCTCGGCACCGGCGGCCTGTCCCACCAGCTCCAGGGTGCCCGCGCCGGGTTCGTCAACCCGGAGGCCGACCGGCGCTTCCTCCAGGACATCGCCCACGATCCCGGCAAGCTCGCCGGCTGGAGCAGGGAGCAGTACGTCGAGACCTTCGGCGGGGAGGGAGCCGAGCTGATCATGTGGCTGGTCATGCGCGGCGCGCTCAACCCCGAGGTCGTCGTCAAGCACCGGCGCTACTTCGTACCCGCCTCGATGACAGGAGCCGGGATGATCGTCATGGAGAACACATGACCTGGTCCGTCGCCCGCGCGTACGAGGAGGTCCGCATATGAGCACCTTCGTGCTGGTCCACGGGGCCTGGCACGGCGGCTGGGTGTGGCAGCGGGTGGCCCCGCTGTTGCGCGCGGCCGGCCACGAGGTCCACACCCCGACCCTGACCGGCGTCAGCGACCGCGCGCACGTGCTGCACCCGCAGGTCGGGCTCGGCACCCACGTCCAGGACGTCGTCGCCCTCATCGAGGCCCACGACGCCCGGGACGTGGTGCTCGTCGGGCACAGCTACGCGGGGCAGGTCGTCACGGGCGTCGCCGACCGGATCGGCGAGCGCCTGGCCGGGCGCGTGCACCTCGACGCGTTCGTCGGCGAGGACGGCGAGGCCGCGATCGACCTGCTGCCCGCCACCGTGGCCGGGCACTACCGGGAGTCGGTGGCGGGGCCGGGGTTCGGCTGGCTCATCCCCGTGCGCTCGCTGAGCGTCCTGGGCGTCACCGAGCAGGCCGACCTCGACTGGCTGACCCCGCGTCTCACCCCGCACCCGTGGCTCACCTACACCGAGCCGCTGCGGCTTACCGGCAAGGGGGAGCAGGTGCCTGCGGCGTTCGTCGAGTGCACCGACTGGATGCGGGTGTTCACCCCGCAGGCCGAGCGGGCGGCCGCCCGCGGCTGGCCGGTCCACGAGATCGCCACCGGCCACGAGGCGATGGTCACCGCGCCGGGCGAGCTGGCGGAGCTGCTGCTGGCGGTCGCCGCCGCGTAACGCGGACGACTACCCGTCCTTCCGCCGGGCCTGGGGCGCGCCGAGGGCCCGCGAGACGCCCCTGGCCGTGCCCTGTAAATGCGCGAGCCTCGGCCCGTACGACTCGGCCAGCGGCAGGATCAGCGACAACGCGGCCACGACCGTGCCCTTGGAGCCGTGGATGGGCGTGGCCACGGACAGGTGCTCCTGGCGGATCGGGGTGGTCGCGTAGCCCGTGCGGCGGATGTCGGCCAGCGTCTGACGCAGCTCGCGCTCGGTGATCGGGGAGCTCCAGCTCGGCATGGTCAATGGCCCGGTCACGATCTCCTCCTGCAGGTCCCAGGGCGCGTGCGCGAGCAGGACCAGCCCGATCGCGGTGGAGTGCAGCTCGTAGCGGCCGCCCACCCAGGTGCGGTCGGTGGCCGTCTCCGAGCTCAGGAACCGTTCGACGAACACCACCTGGTCCTTCTCCCTGACCGCCAGGTGCACGCCTCGGTGGGTCGTCTCGAACAGGTCGAGCATGAACGGCAGGGCGACCCGCTGCAGGCCCACGGACCGGGGCGTGCCGGTCGCCACCTCCCAGAGCCGCAGGCCGATCCGGTAGGCGCCGGCGTCGTCGCGTTCGAGCGCCCCCCACTCGTGCAGCTCCGCGGCGATCCGGAACGTCGTGGTGAGCGGCACGCCGGAACGGCGGCTGATATCGGACAGGCTGAGGGCGCCTCCCGCGTCCTTGACCGTCTCGAGGATCCGCAGCGCGCGCCGGAGGACCGAACGCCGCTCGTCCGCCATCTTCGGTCCTTTCGATCCCGCTTCCAGTATGCGGAAAGGTAGCTGGTCATCGACGGCCGGTCGAGCGAGCTTGGCAGGCGAGGGCGTCGTGTGCACGGAACACGACGCGCACCGACCGTACGACCTGGAGGCGCCGGGGACATGACAGGACCAGAGAAATTACTCGACCCCACCGGCCTTGACGACAGGGCCGCCGACAACACCCTCGCACCACGGCCGGCGGGCCTGCGCGGACTGACCGTCGGCCTGCTGGACAACACCAAGCCGAACGCCGTGCCGCTGCTGCGGGAGATCGGCGGCGAGCTCCGGCGCCGCGCCGGCGCCGGCAGGTCCATCCTGTACACCAAGGACTACTTCGGCATGCCGGCGGCGGACGACCTGCTCAAGCAGATCGCCGGCGAATGCGACGTGGTGGTCACGGCCGTCGGCGACTGCGGGTCGTGCAGCGCGGCCACCGTCGCGGACGGGATCCTGCTGGAACGGCTGGGCGTGCCCGCCGTGAGCATCGTCTCGGACTCGTTCCTGGTGTCCGGCGGCGCCATGGCCAGGGTCCAGGGCTTTCCCGGGTACGAGTTCGTCGCCGCGCGGCACCCCGTGGCCAGCCTCGACGAGAACCAGATCCGTGACCGCGCGCAGGCCGTGATGCCCGAGGTGCTGCGCATCCTCGGCGTGGAATCCTGAGAGGGGAACGATGAGCGCACTGATCGACGCTCCGCAGGCCGACGCCGCGGAGATCCGCTCCGCGATGGAATATTACGCACGGCGGGAGTGGACCGACGGTCTGCCGGTGGTCCCGGTCACCGAGTCCTACCTCGCCGAGTTCCTCGCGAGCACCAGCAGCGGCCCTGACGAGGTGCTCTTCACGATGCCGCACCTGAACCGGCGGCTCACCGTCCGGCTCGCCGCCATCAACGCGGCCATGGCCGGCTGCCTGCCGGAATACTTCCCCGTGGTGCTCGCCGCGTGGGAGGCCGTGGCCAAGGAGCCGTACCCGAAGAGGGGGATCTGGCAGAGCACCACGGGCACGGCGCCGCTGCTGATCGTGAACGGGCCCGTCCGCGGGCGGATCGGCCTCAACAGCAGGGGCAACGTCTTCGGCTCGGGCTTCCGCGCCAACGCGACGATCGGCCGAGCCATCCGGCTCACCGCCATCAACGCCTTCGGCCTGCGCCCGCACCAGCTGGACCAGGCCACGCAGGCCACGCTGGGCAAATACTCCGCCTGCATCGCGGAGAACGAGGAAGAGAGCCCGTGGGAGCCGCTGCACGCCGAGCACGGCTTCGACCCGTCCTCCAGCTCCGTGACCGCGATGGTCTTCCGGTCCTGCATGCACATCGAGGCCCGCCACACCGGCCGGCCCGAGCAGCTCGCCCTGGACCTGGCGAACTCCATCCGCAGGACCGGCTCCCTGATCCACGAGGCCAGCAGCGCTCTCGCCGTCCTCGGCCCCGAACACGCGGCCCTGTTCGGCGAGGCCGGCTGGAGCAAGGACGACGTGCGCCGGTTCATCTTCGACAACGCCGTCAACTCCCGGGCCGAACTCGCCGCGGTCGGCAAGGACGCGCTCTCCCGGCACACCCGCTGGCGGCTGCCGGCCGGCCACCCGGACGCCATCCCCGACCAGGCGAGCGCCTCGGACACCCCGGACAGGGTGCCCGCGCTGAAGACGCCCTCCTCGATCGAGGTGATGGTGGCCGGCGCCAACAACGCGGGCGTCTCCACCATCATCGAGACGTTCGGCATGCGCGGCGACACCCCGTCGATCGCCCAGGTCAAGGACCTCGATGTCTAGCCCGGCCGCGGAGAGCGCGGTCCTGGACGGCGCGTTCGAGAAGTTCCGCGAGCTGATGGCGTCCGACGGCTACGCGCTGAACTGGTCGCTGACCGGCCGGAACCGGGTGGTGGTCGAGATCGTGGCGGGCGCGGACGCCTGCGCCGACTGCCTCGTCCCGCTGCCGGTGATGGAGGAGGTCATGTCCGACGCGCTGGAGAGGACGCCGTACACGCTCGACCACGTCGTGTTGCCGGGCGGCACGTAGGAGAGCACCGGCGGGGTCGGCGGCGGCTCAGAAGAGGGTCAGCGGCTCGCTGGGCATCGGCACCGGCAGGGGCTCCAGCTCGGGCACGCGGGCGCGTACGTCATCGTGGAAGCGGCGCGCGAGCGCCGGGGCGTCCGCGTTGTCCGGCGTGTGGATGAACACGGTCGGCGAGCGCCCCTCGCGCAGCCAGTCCGCCACCGTGCCGGCCCACGGGCCCCAGCCGTCGATCGTGCGCGCCTCGTCGTCCCTGCCGAGGTAGCGCACGATCGGGTGGGCGGTGAGGGCGCCCATGCGGCGCGGCACGCGCGGTTTCTTCGTCCACGCGTCGCGCTCGGCGTCGCTGGTGGGCGGGCTCTGGAAGAGCACGGTGGTGTCGAAGGGCACCCATTCGGCGTCGAAGCCGGCCAGGAGCCGTTCGAGGAGGCGTTGCGACCGCTCGTCCTCGAAGAACGCGCGGTGCCGCACCTCGACGGCGTATCTGCGCGAGCGGGGCAGCCGGCGCAGGAAGGTCGCGAGGGCGCCGAGGCCGGCGGGCGAGAACGAGCCGGGCAACTGCAGCCAGAGCGCGTGGATCCGCGAGCCCAGCGGCTCCATCGCCTCCAGGAACGTGCGCAGGTCCTCCTCGGCGCCGGTGAGGCGGCGCTCGTGGGTGATCGCCTTGGGCAGCTTGACGACGAAGCGGAAGCCGGGGCCGGTCTGCCCGGCCCACGACTCCACCGTGCTCCTCGACGGGGTGGCGTAGAAGGTCGTGTTGCCCTCCACCGCGTCGCACCAGGTCGCGTAGGCGCGCAGCCGCTCACCGGGAGGAAGCCCGGCGGGCAGGAGCCGTCCCTGCCAGCGTGCGTGGGTCCACATCGCGCATCCCACATGAAGCCGCATGAACACGACGTTATCGAAGATCGGCGGATATCGCCCTGTCACCCGAAAGTTGTCATACGACTCTCGGATTCGTATGATGACGAACGATTCCAGCACGCCGACCCTTGGGACCACCATGGCCGCCGACCAGATCCGCCACGTCTCGCTCTCCTCCGTCACGCTCCCGCTGGACGTCCCCGTCAGCGACGCCAAGGTCCTCACCGGCCGGCAGAAGCCGATGACGGAGGTCGTCTTCCTGTTCGCCGAGATCACGACGGAGGATGACCACCGCGGCACCGGCTTCAGCTACTCCAAGCGGGCCGGCGGCCCCGCGCAGTACGCCCATGCCAAGGAGGTCGCGGAGAACCTGCTGGGCCAGGATCCGTCCGACACCGGCAAGATCTACGAGACGCTGTTGTGGGCGGGCGCGTCCGTCGGGCGCTCGGGCGTGGCCACCCAGGCCCTGGCCGCGATCGACATCGCGCTCTGGGACCTGAAGGCCAGGCGGGCGGGGCTGCCGCTGGCGAAGCTGCTGGGGTCTTATCGCGACTCCGTCAGGACGTACAACACCTCCGGCGGCTTCCTGCACGCCCCGATCGAGGAGGTCAAGGCGCGGGCCACGCAGTCGATCGAGAGCGGCGTCGGCGGGATCAAGATCAAGGTCGGTCAGCCGGACATGAGGGAGGACCTGCGCAGGCTGGCGGCGGTGCGTGAGCACC
>NZ_SMKP01000225.1:0-15937 GCF_004349015.1 Nonomuraea diastatica | reverse complement strand
CGCGCGGTCAACGGCGCCCACCTGGTCGCACTGGTCCGAGCGGGCGCCCTTTTCATCGACGGCAAGCTTGTCGAACGTCCCGCAGAATCAACCGTCTCCACAGCCGCCTAGAACTTCATGATCCACAGGTCTTGACTATTGCTCCCGGATTCAAGCCGTCATGTGCTGGGCAGGACAACCAGCGCGCACGGAAGCTCACCGGGATCCATGTACACGCGAATGGCGGCTTGACCCGGCACGTCCGGCCCGGTATGGCTACACCTGACCGACGAGGAGGAAGACCACTGACGGTGCAGCCAGCGTGAGAAGCTCTTGCTCATGACCGAATCAGATGAGAAGGTCGGCGACCGTCATCGCCTCAGCCCTGAGACAATGAGGCGTACTGGATCCTTCGCGATCATCGCGGGCCTGCTACTCGCTGTGTCTCAAGCCATTAGTGGCCCTGTCGGGTTATGGTCTGTATGGGTTCCCATCTTTCTGACTATCGCCGTAATCGGCGTTGGTTTTCGCATTGAGGCTGCGATCCGAGACCGCTCTCGCGACTGACGCGAACCTTGCATCGTGCAGCAGCAAAAGTGCAGCAACCTCATCGATCATCGGCGACCACGCGTGATCTCCATCGGCAGTCTGACCACTGCAGAGACCGCCAACGACCCCCACGCCACGATTTCGCATCGAAGGGGTCAGGGGGGTTCGAATCCCCTCAGCTCCACCACCAGTTCGTCGGTATTCACCGGCGATCCTCCCGACATTCCAGTACTTCGGCTACTGACTTGCTGGCCCCCTTGGCCCTGCGGCCGGTTCTCCCGGCCTCCACGGCGGGCCGTCACTCCCGCGACTACTACGGGGCCTCCGCCCCACCCACAGCCATCAGTCGGCAACGGACCTGCCCACCACCGAACCGGCTGCCCGGCGGCTCGGGCGACCGCGGATGGTTCCCGCGTTCACCATGCAACCGATCGGTCAGGGAGATGCCCAGCTCTACTCCGGCAGCATCGCCACGCCTACGCCGCAGGCTTTCAGCGTGGCCTCCCCACCGGAACAGGAACCCGGATTCGCAGTTGACCCCCCGTCCAAGGACAGCGGATCACGCACTGCCCCCCGGCCCATATCCACCAGATTTGAGCCGGCTCACTGCTTAGGGGGTCTTTTGCCATCGAAGTCTGGTCGATGGCCCAAACTAGGGACATGCCTTTCCCCGATGAGTCGGCCGCCGTTGCCGTAGCGGACTACCAGCCGCTGTGGACAGTGGACTTCGAGCAACTGGCCGGAACTCTGCAAGGCGCCCTCGGAGATCAAGCCCGTGCGATTGACCACGTCGGATCCACCGCAGTGCCGGGTCTGGCCGCCAAGGACTGCGTGGACATCCAGGTTCTCGTCGACGCGATCGACGAGAACCGACAGACCGCGCTCCTGGCCGCGATCGGCTTCCGTTGCCGACCGGAACCCTGGAACCGTGCTGAGGTCTCGGGCGGGCAGGAGTGCCGCAAGCTGGTATTCGCGCCACCCGTCGGTGCGCGACGGAGCAACATCCATCTGCGTGAAATGGGCGGGCCGAACGTCCGCTTCGCCCTCCTGTTCCGCGACTACCTGCGCGCCGATGAAGCCGCTCGCCTGGCGTGGGGAGCATTCAAGAAGCGCCTGGCCCTCAGCGTGTCGGACTTGATCGGCTACGGCCAGATCAAGGCCCCGGCCACGGCAGTTCTGATGATGGCGGCCGAACGCTGGGCAGCCGAAACCGGCTGGCAGCCAGCTCCGGGCCACGCTGCCTGAAGCGGAATCGCAGGTGGGTGCCGTCCTGCCATCGCACGGTGACGGCCTCGGCGTCCTTGTGAGCCCTGTCACGCGAGCGCCGCGCAGGATGCGCGCGCCCAGCCGGACGGCTCGGGCCTCCAGTAGGTGCTCGGTGCCACTCTGCGGCACGATGAGCATCATGGGGTAGCGGCTGTCGAGCCGGGTGAAGTCCACGCGCGAGGCGTGGGCGGGCGGCACCTGGCGGATCGTGTGGCCCCTCGCCACCAGGTCGTCGGCCATCCCGCGGGCGTCGAGGAGCTCCAGAGCCCGCGCGTGCACGGCGAAAGCCCGGGTGATGTCGGGCTCGGCCCGTTGTTCCAGGACCCGGCAGGAGACGCCGGCCAGGGCGAGCTCACAGGCGGCCATCAGGCCGCTCGGTCCCGCGCCCACGATGAGCATGTCGTCCACGGTGCACCTCCGGAGAGGGCCGGTCTGAAGGGGGCGCCGGGCGGGCGGAGACCCACCCGGCAGGTGGGGACGGTCACACCGGGGCCAGGAAATCGGCGCGGTGGTGCTCGACCCACTCGGCGTAGGTGCGCGGCCGGTCGCCGGTGAGCGTCCGTACGGTGTCCAGCACCCGATGCGGCCGTTCCTGCGCGGACCTGAGGATGTCCAGCAACTGGTCGACCGCCGGTTCGGGAACCCACCGCCGAATTTCGCGGGCCGCCTGGCCGGCGGGTGTCTCGTGGAAGCGCGCCGGTCGCCCGGTCACCTCGCCGATGATGCGTACCCGTTCGATCTGGGTGAGCGCTTGCGGGCCGGTGACTTCGAAGGTGCAGCCGGTCAGGCCGTGCTTCAGGAGGTGGGCGGCGACGGCGGCGACGTCTCTCTCGTCGACGGGAGCGAGCGCCGCGCCACCGTACGCCCCGGCGGCCACGCCGGCCGTGGCCAGTTGTGGCGCCCAGTTGAGATCGTTGGCCATGAGGTAGGTCGGCCGGACGAACGCCCAGCCGAGGCCGGACTCGCGTACTTCCGTCTCCAGCCGCGCCTGCTCGCGGCCGAGCCATCCCGGTTCGGTGAACGTCACCACGGCCGAGGAGAGCAGAACCACCTGGTCCACCTGCGCGGCGACGCACGCGGACAGGACTTGGCCGAAGATCTCGAAGACGGGGAAGAGGAACACCTGGCGCACCCCGCGCAGCGCCGTGGCCAGCACCTGAGGGTCGGCCATGTCGCCGGAGACCACCTCCACGCCGCCGGGCAACGCCGCCTTCTCCGGGGTGTCGAGGGTCAGGGCGCGGACGGGCTCTCCGCGTCGGAGCAGGCTGGTGACCACGTTCCTGCCGATGTTTCCGGTCGCGCCGGTGACGAGGATCATGTGGGGATCTCCCTTGCTGGGGGATGGTGCAGGATGTCGGTGAGGAGCCGTGCCGTCGCCTCCGGTTCGACGGCGTACGGCATGTGGCCGCCGGGCAGGTCGATGACTGTCGTTCCGGCCTGATCGGCCACCCAGCGGGAGGCGCGGCGCAGCGCCGGCTCCGGCTCGCCGGGGGCGGCCAGCACGTAGAGGGGGACGGAAGAGCCCGCCAGTTCGGAGGCGAGCACACCGGGTGAGGGGAGGGAGGCGGCCGCCCCTGGCGCGTCGGCGCCGAAGAACGCCTCGCCGTTGGCGAGCAGGCGTTCACGCTGGTGGGCATCGAGTCGGTCGCAGTCGCCGCCGAGCGTCCGGCGGGCATGCGCCGCCATCGCCGTCCGTGGATCGGTGACGTCATGAGGCAAGGGCGGCAAGGGCGTGTCGGGCAGCACCGTGAACAAGGGCGGCTCGTGGACGAGCGCCGCCCGCACCAGGGCGGGATGGCGCGACAGCAGATCGAGGACGATGAACGCGCCGAGGCTGCCGCCCCAGACGATCGCCGGGGCGGGCGATGGCGTGGCTGAGTGGCAGGGCGCCGGGTTCCGCGGACATCTGGCGCTCACCTCTCGAACCAGTGGGTGAAGCTGTCTTCGGCCGACCATCTGCCGTCCGGGCCCAGTTCCACGGTGAAGGCGCCGTGCCCGCGAAGGCCGGCCAGTTCGCCGGTGCCGGAGCCGGGCACCACCGTCCAGAAACCCTGTCCCCTCCCCGGCCGGTCCCCGTAGCCGTAGGCGGTCAGCACGAACATCCCCGATCTTCCACCCACCGATCCGATCACCCGTTCGACCCCGGTGACGATCTGGGAACCGTCCGGCTGGACCACGCGCACGTGGTCGGCGTGCCCCGTGCCCTCGATGCCGCCGGTGAACCGCTCGGTCATGAGCGTCGCGAACACCGCTGGGCCGCCTTCGATCTGCGGGCCGATGTCCTGTTTGTCCATGGTGAGCACCTCGACGGAGCTGGTGTGCGTCACCGCATCGGGCGGCGGGGGCTCCTCCGCGAAGCTCGTGGGTCCCTCGGTGAGCCCGCCCCAGGTGAAATTCATGTGATCCTTCCCTTTCCGCCGGTGTTTCCGACAATATCAAACCGAACTGTACAGTTTGATTAGATGGCATGGTCACATCCGGCTCATAGCCGACCGCCGCCTTCAGTTCTCGCTCGGGCCGCCTTCGCTCAGGTCGTCGCGCGCAGGAACAGGTCCACGATCCGCTCGACGCGTTCGCGTTCCGGGGCGGCCACCGGGCCGTTCACGGCCACGATCCCGTCCGGCAGGATGTACGTGAGCAGGCCGCCCGTGAGCAGCCGGGTCGCCGCCTCCACATCGTCGACCACGACGATCCCGGCCTCGCGCGCCCGCTCCAGCAACTCTGCCACCCTGAGCCTGACGCCCCCGGTGATCGTCTGGGCCCACAGTCGCCCGATCTCCGGCACTCGGGGCGAGTCGGCGATGATGACGCGCGACAGCGCGAGATACTCTCCGCCGGAGACGGTCTCCAGCACCTCCGATGCCAGTTCGATCAGCGTGGTCCGCAACGCAGGCAGCGAGTCCACCGGGCGCTCATCCTGCAGCACCGCATGATCGTGGTTCAGCCTCGACAGCAGCGAGGTGAGCACATCGACCATGAGTCGCTCTTTGCTGCGGTAGTAGACGTACAACGTTTGCTTGGACACTCCCGCCGCCTTGGCGATGGCGTCCGTAGTGGCGCCGGCGAACCCTTCCGCCAGGAACACCCGCGTGGCCCCCTGATGGATCTGAGCCCGCTTCGCCGCGCTCCGCGGTGACTCCCGGGTCTTCTTCGACGCCTCCATGATAAAACCGTACTGTTCAGTTTGATTCGACGTCAAGTCGTGTGCGCCCAGAACCCCGGCGGGAGCCCCGGGATTCCGCCGGGGTACTGATCGGAACGCTCATGCCCTTCCCTGAGCGGACCTGCGGGCGAAGCCGGAGGCATGCACGGGACGCGGACCGTAGGCGATCAACCGGGACGGGAACTTCCTGAAGGCCGGGAAGTGCCGCGCCAGGAAGACCAACGGCCTGGGCGGACGCGCGCCTCGGCCGGCGAAGGCGGGGACGAACATGGTACGGTGCAACGCCCGTTGGACGGCTTGCACGATGACGGTCGGCCTTTTGCACCTTGGCCAGGTGGGTGCCGGTGACGTGGCCCCGTCGCAACGGCTCGGCGAGAACCGTCGCAGCCGCCGCGGCGTCCTGGACGGCGAGGTTGATGCCCATCCCGCGAGATCGCGCAAGCGTGCACCGCGCTGGTGCCCGGATGCACGACGGGACCGCGGCGACGAAGACGACCCGCGTTCCGTGCAGGGGTGGCTCGGGCGCGACATCTGCCCCACACCCGGCACCGCGGCGCGGCGCCGCGTTGCTTGAACTATATCTGGATATGTATTATCCAGAATATGCGGACGAGCGAGGGTGTGGAGTGGGCGCTGCACGCGTGCCTGAATCTGGCCTGGGTCGAGGACGGTCACCCCGTGCCGGCCGCCGCCCTGGCCGGCCACTTCCAACTGCCTCCCGCCTACCTCAACAAGCAGTTGCAGGCGCTGGTGCGGTCCGGGATCGTGTCGTCGACCTCCGGCCCGCGAGGCGGGTTCCAGCTCGCTCGCAAGCCGCAGGACATCACCGTGCTGGACGTGGTGGTGGCCATCGAAGGCTCCGAAGAGGCGTTTCGCTGCGCCGAGATCCTGCGCGACGCCCCTGACGGCGAGATGGGGATCGACTACCGGAACACGTGCGTGATCTCCCAGGTGATGCGGAAGGCCGAGCTGGCCTGGTGGAAAGAGCTGGCCGGTCGGACCCTGGCCGAGGTCAAGGCCACCGTCGAGTCCCGGTTTCCCGCGGTGCCGGGCCAGACGCGCCACGGGCTGCTGAACCGGCGAGCCTGAATGTCTCCTCGCAAGAGGGTTCCCCTTTGGAGTAATTCTAGATGTTTCCTATCCAGGTAGATGAGAAAATGCGGGGATGGCTAGCGGTTCTGGCGGTATCGCTGGGAATCTTCTCGTTGATGACATCCGAGCTACTGCCCGTGGGCCTGCTCACGCCGGTCGGTGAGGCGCTGGACGTCTCCGCGGGCACAGCCGGCCTGATGGTCACCGTGCCAGGGCTCGTCGCTGGGCTGGCCGCGCCCTTGCTGACCGTACGGGCCGCAGCGGTGGACCGGCGGCTCATGCTGGCGTGGCTGGTCGGCCTGATGGCGGTGGCGAATCTGGCCTGCGCCCTCGCCCCACACTTCGCCGTCGTGCTCGCGGCCCGCGTCATGATCGGGGTGAGCGTCGGAGGCTTCTGGGCCATCGCGGGCGGGCTCGCCGCCCGGCTGGTGCCGCCGCAGCAGGCCGGCGCCGCGACCGCCGTCATCTTCGGCGGCGTCTCCACGGCCTCCGTGCTCGGCGTTCCAGCCGGGACGCTGATCGGAGAGGTCGCCGGATGGCGGGGTGGATTCGCCGCCGTCGCCGCCCTTGGCCTGGCCGCGCTGGCCGGGCTGCTCCTCCTGGTGCCGCGCCTGCCCTCGCAGAGGACGATCCGCTTCACCGACCTGCCCGCACTCCTGCGGACCAACACGGGTGTGCGGGTCGGCCTGGTCGTCACCGTCCTGCTGATCAGCGGACACTTCGCCGCCTACACCTTCGTCCGCCCCCTCCTTCACGATCTCGCTCAGCTCGACGACAGCCTGATCGGCGTGGTGCTGATGATGTACGGCCTGGCGGGCATCGCCGGCAACTTCTTGGCCGGCCACCGGGCATCCAGGCAACTGAACGGCACGCTTGCCCTGATCGCCGCCACCCTCGCCGGCGCCACGGCGCTGTTCGCCCTCGCCGCCGCGGGGCCGCTCGCGGGCACCGTTGTGCTGGTCGTGTGGGGCCTGGCTTACGGCGGGGTCTCGGTGACGCTGCAGACCTGGATGCTCAGGGCCGCGCCCGGCATGACCGAGCCCGCGTCGTCCCTTTTCGTGGCGGCCTTCAATCTGTCCATCGCCTTCGGCGCTCTGGTCGGTGGGTTCACCGCCGACCAGAGCGCCACCGTCGGCGTCTTGTACGTGGCCTGCGGGCTGACCCTGGCCGCCGCTCTGACCGTCGCCGTCCGCAGCAAGCAGACGATCTAGCCCGGAGGGATACCACCATGGCACATACCATCATCAACCCCGAAACGCTGCACAACCCGGTCGGATTCGGCTACAGCCACATCGCACGCGGCTCAGGGGAGATCGTCTTCATCGCGGGCCAGTACGCCTCCGACGGCGACGGCCACGTCACCTCCGAGGACTTCGCCGAGCAGGTCGAGCAGTCGTTCGCGAACCTGGGCAGCGCGCTGGCCGCGGCCGGTCTGGACTTCCGCCACGTTGTGCAGATCCGCACCCACATCGTCGGCCACGACGCAGCCAAGTTGGAGATTCTCGCCAGGGCCGTCCAGGAGATCTGGGGAGACCTGCCGCCCACTCAGACGCTCACCGGAGTGGCTGCGCTCGCTCTGCCCGGCATGCTGTTCGAGGTGGACGCCGTCGCGCTCGCCGGGGACGTTTCCTGACACGAGGGTCGCGGAAGAGGGGCCGGTGGATCAAGTTCCGGCAACAGCACCGGCAGCACTGCCGGACCATGATCATCATGACACGTGGGTCGTCGTCGCTCACGCCGGATGGTCGCCCCAACGGGCGGAGGGTTTCGTCGACTCTGTCGGGCAGCGGCACGAGCGGTTGTGCCGCCGTGGTGCAGCATTCGCTCGTCAAGGCGCGGACGGCCTGGCCGAGGATCGGCGACGATCCCGATCCGTACGCGTACCGCATCATCGTCAACACGCACGCCTCCTGGTGGCGGCGCGCTGGCGGGATGAGGTGCGTGTGGTCACAGCCCGCGCCTTACTGCCTCAACGCCCTCCCGCACCTGGAACCCCGCGTTCTGTTCCCCCCACGACCACCTGATCAACGGTCCCCAGCGGCAGGACATGCCCGCGCGGCCAGGGGAGCCCGAGACCTCCCGGCCCTCCGTACGTGAGGGCGAGACCGAGATCGATCCGAGCGATGGCTGTTCCTGGGTTCCTCAACCTCGGGGGCCGCTACGGGGGACTGATGACGGTGAGCATGCGGGCGAGCTTCCACGGCCGACGACCCCAGGCGGTGAGCTTTCCTTCGAGAAGTGATTTCGCTATTGCTTGTCGGCCGATGAACACCAGCATGAGGGCCGCGGGGTCGGCGGACAGGTGGGCGTCGACGTCGCGTGCGCCGCCCGCGTCGAGCGTCAGCGAACCGCGGTCGAAGAGCATCAACGTGCGTCCGCCTCCGCGTAGGCGCAGGTCGAAGCGGGCTTGGAAGGATGAGGCCTTCTCCTGGTTCACCAGGGCCGTGGACGGCAGAGCGGCGATGAGTGGAAGCACGCCGTCCTCGATCGCGAGCAGAGCATGGTGACGCTGGATCGGCCACGGGCGTCCGGTGGCTACAGCGATGTCATGGCCGTGGATCAGGCATTCCTCCAGCAGGTGACATGCCACCGCTGACGCCGGCAGGCGGACGCCTTGTAGCCACGTGACGGTGACTGCATGCGAACGCGAGGCGATGTCGTCGAACTGCTGTGCCAGCCTGCCGAGGCGATCGGCGAGCACGCTGGGATCCCGTTCGTCGTCCCGGGCCAGCATCTTGGCGTTGGCCTGGGCCATTCCCGCCGTCGTCACCGTGGCGTCCGGGACCGGTCTTCCGGCGATGGCGTCGGTGTCGAGGCGGAGAATGTGAGCCAGGTGAGCTGCGACATCGCCCACCGTCCACGTGCCGACGGCACCGGATCCGGGGTCGGGAGCGCTCCGCATCAGTGCGACCAGGCGGGGGATAACCTCCCGCAGTGCCGCGCGAGCCTGGGCCAGGGTGTCGGACCCGCCGCTGCGCGTCGTGGCCGGGACCGTGCCGGCGCCTTCTCGCGCGGCAGGGTATGGGCCTCGCGTGGAGGAGGGGGTGTCCGTCATCGATTCACTCCTGCGGCATGAGGGCTTGTGGAGGTGGCCGTCCCATGGCCCGGATGGGGTGCACCCCTGTCGGCGCGACACGCTGGATATTGTCAGGTTGGCTTGAGAATGTAAAGTAACCGGCATGAGTCGGAGCTACGGCCAGTACTGCGGCCTCGCCCGAGCGCTCGATGTCGTGGGCGACCGGTGGAATCTGCTCATCGTCCGCCAGCTCCTCATCGCTCCCGCCCGTTACCGCGAGCTGCTCGATGGGCTCGGCGGCGTGGCCACGAACCTGCTCGCCGACCGTCTGCGCGACCTGGAGACCGCCGGAGTGGTCGAGCGGCGGCTGGCCGAGGAGGCCAACGCCATCGTGTACGCGCTCACCCCCTGGGGTGCCGAGCTGCGGGAGCCGGTGGAGAGCCTCATCCGCTGGTCCACGCCCCTCATGGCGCGCGGGTCAGGCGGCGACCGCTTCCACGCCGAATGGCTCGTCGTCGGGCTCGGTGCCCTGTTCGCCGGCAGGACCGCACCCTGGCCGTCAACGGTGGGGGTCGCGGTCGGCGGCCAAGTGCTCCAGCTGCGGGCGACACGCTCGGGCATCGAGGTGACCCTGCATGATGGCGGGGCTCTGGATGCCGTCGTGCGTGCCGACGCCTCGATCGTTCTCGGGCTGGCGGCGGGCGCGCTCACTCTCGACGACACCGGTGGGCTCGTAGACATCGAAGGCGATGAAGCTGCCGCACGAGCCCTTTTCGACTCCCGGCGCTCCGATGCCGAAGGCTCCACGCGCCGATGACCTCTCACCCCATCACCCGCACCGGCGGCGCAGGGCGGTCATCTTCCGGCGATCGGCCAAGCGATCAGCACTGAACACGGCCGCACGCCACACCGGGCAGGGGTTTCAGTGAGCGGGTTAGGTGGCTGGTGTTAAGCGAGATCGAGCCAGTGGTGCCAACGTTACCGATCTGTAGGCCCTCAGCGGCGGATGCGAGACCGCCGTCCGCGCAGCCGTGGTGGTCGAGATCGAGGCGCGGACCGTCATTGGCTGGCGGCTCAGGTCGGGCCTCAGGCGTCGCGGCTGTGCAGAAGCAGGCCGCCGCCCAGGAGCGCCGCGGCGGCCCACCCGGCGGTCACCCCGAGACCGGCCCAGGGACTGATCGGCAGGCTGGACAGATCGGTGGTGGCCTGAATGGTAAGCCCGGCGTTCATCGGCCCGATCTGCTGGAGCAGGCGCTGCCAGTGCGGATCGCCGATCGTCTGGGCGAGGATGGGGAACAGGTAGAGCAGGCCGAGGACCACCCCGATACTGGTCGCCGAATCCCGCACGATGGTGGCGACGCCGAGGCTGAGCAGAGCGATCAGCACCAGGTAGAGGATCGATCCGACGACCGCGCGCAGTGTGGCCCCGTCGGCCAGGGACGGTGCGGTGAAGCCGTGGCCGGGCAGGATGAGCCACGCGGCCAGCAGCGACCCGAGCACCGCGACGGTCCCGGCCGCGGCCGCGAGGCCGGTCAGGGTGACGGCCTTGGCCGCGAGCGCGGTGGCCCGATGCGGCATCGCCGCCAGCGTGGTGCGGATCATGCCGGAGCTGTACTCGCCACTGATGACCAGCACGGCCAAGATGGCCAGTGGCGCCTGGCCGAGCTGGACGCCGACAAGGCTGAGCTTGGTCATGTGGCCGTCGCAGCCGGCGGACGTGCAGATCACCACCGAGGTCGCCCCGGCGCTCAGGGTCACTGTCGCTGCGATGGTGCCGAGTAGCAGCCACAGAGGGCTGGCGACGGTCCGTATCTTCGTCCATTCGACGTGCACGGCCGCTCTCATGCGTCCCTCCTGCGCAGAAGCAAGGCCGCCGCGGCCAGGCTGACCACCGCGTAGCCGGCCAGGACGGCGAGCCCGGCCCACGGTTCCAGGGGGTAGTAGCCGTTGTACGGCGTGTAATTGCTGGCGACCTGGTCATACCGCACCAGCGTCTGCTGGAGGGCGAAGGCCGCGGCAGGTGTCACCCGCATCAGCCAGTCCGACACGCTCGCGGGTAGGAACGGTATGGCGACCAGGATGTAGGGCAGTACGAGGGCCACGATGACGGCGGTGACCGCGCCGGCACCGTGCCGGAACAGCGCCCCGACCGACAGGGCCAGGATGGAGGCGGTCGCGAGCAGCGCTGCGGTCCCGAGCGCCACCCGCAGTTCGGCGGAAGAGGTCACCGGGAAGATGTACACGCCGTTGGCATGGGCGAGCCGCTCGCCGAGCGGAACCGCGACGAGCGTCCCCGCCAGCCCGGCGACGAAGGTGACGACCCCCAGCACGATCGCCTTGGCCACCAGCACCCCGCTCCGTCTCCGGCTGGCGGCCAGGGTCACGTGGATCAGGTTCTCCCGGTATTCGGTGGAGATGAACAGTACCGCCACGACGATCACCGCGATCAGCGCGGCGAACGTGCCGGTGAGGATGTCTCCCCGGGTGCCGCCGGTGGGCAGGGTGTCGCGTACGGCGGGCGCTATGTCACCGGCGCCGGTCACCGTGAAGCCACCGTCGGATGCCATGAACGAACCCGATGCGTTTCGCGGGTAGCCGGCGAAACTGGGAGATTCGGCTCCCACCTGGTCGCCTGCCCAGTGACGGTCGGCCCAGCCTCCCCGGGTATGAAGATCCGCGAAGGCGGCGGTGGACACGCTGCCGCGCGTGCCCATGCCGTCCACGGAAGGCGGGGATGCGACGAACAGCCCGCCTCGCACGGTCGGCCCGAGCCCGTCCACGTGCGCGGTGCCGACCTTGGTCCAGTGCCTGGCGTCGGCGGAGGCATAGCCGGTGACCGCGTCGCCCGAGCGGTCCAGCCGCAGCCAGCGGGGCGACGCGCCGGTGGTGGGCCCGGCGGTGTCGTTGACGTAGTTGTCCTGCATCCGCACGCCGTGGCCGCCGGTCACCATGATCGCGGCGTAGGGCGACCCCTGGCGGGTGCTGGCTTTGATGATGAGCCCGGCCTTCGCCCACGGCACGACGCCGGACCGCAGCTCCGCAAGATCCGTGGGGATGCCGCTCTTGAGCGCGGAGACCGAGACGGTGATGCTGCCGATTCCGGTCAACGGTCGGTGCACGAAGTAGAAGCTGTCGGTGACCGGCTCACCGCCCGGTCCGATCGGGACGGGCGGCGAGCCCTTCTGATCGCTGCTGATCCCGGCGAGCGCGGCGAACAGCACCACCAGCAGGGTCGCCATCGCCGTGCCGGTCACCCAGCCCGTGACCGTCCGGAACTTGGTCCATTCCGCGTGCAGCAACTGGGGGAACCCCGTCACCGTGAGACCTTCGCAGGCGTCGCGGCGCGGAACTCGACCGCCTCGTGGGTGAGCTCCAGGTAGACGTCCTCAAGGGTGGCGCGGTGTGCTGATACCTCGGAGAACGGCACCCCGCTCTGGCTGAGCAGCGTCACGATCCGATCCGCGGGCAGTCCGGAGACGGTGATGGTGCCGCGGCCGGTGGCCATCACGCTCGCCCCGGCGTGCGCGAGCACTCTCATCGCGTGCGTCCCGGCCGTGGTCCGCAGGGCCACCCGGCCCGCGGAGGCGGCCGCGATCAAATGGGCCACGCCGGCGTCGGCGATGGCCTTGCCGCGCCCGACCACGACGAGGTGATCGGCCGTGTCCTGCACCTCGCTCATCAGGTGGCTGGAGACCAGCACGGCGCGGCCCTGAGCGGCCAGCGACCGCAGGAATCCGCGCATCCAGACGATGCCGTCGGGGTCCATGCCGTTGAACGGCTCATCGAGCATGACGATCGGCGGATCGCCCAGCAGGGCCGCGGCGATCCCGAGCCGCTGGCGCATGCCGAGCGAGTAGCCTCCGGCCTTGCGCCGGGCCACCGAGGCCAGGCCGACCAGCTTGAGCACCTGGTCCACCCGCCGCGCAGGCAGGCCCTGCGCGTGCGCCAGCCACAGCAAGTGGTTACGTCCGCTGCGGCCAGGGTGCAGCGCCGCCGCGTCCAGCAGCGAACCGACGTGGTCCAGCGGACTCCGGAGGCTGCGGTACGGCATACCGTCGATGAGCGCCGTGCCCTCATCGACCGCGTCCAGCCCCAGGATCACCCGCATCGTGGTGGACTTCCCGGCCCCGTTCGGTCCCACGAAGCCGGTCACCACACCCGGACGGACGGTAAAGGACATGCCGTCGAGGGCCAGGGTCGCCCCATACCGCTTGCGCAGCCCGGCGACGACGATCCCCCGGGCGCTCCTCTCGGCCGGCTCACGGTTGGAAAATGGACTCATGCCGACGGTTGTACGCCGCACCCGGTTCCAGCCGGGTCGCAGCCGCTGCGACCCGGCTGGAACCGGGGATCTGGCATCGTCAGAGCATGGCACCTCGACCCGGCGGCAGGTTCGGCCGCACGATGAGCGGCGGTGAGGGGCGGTGAGGGTCCTCGTCGTCGAGGACTTCGAGGTCCTCGCCCGCTCCATCGGAACCGGGCTGCGCCGCGAGGGCATGGCCGTCGACGTCGTCCTGGACGGAACCGCCGCCCTCGACCGCCTGGCCGCCACCCGCTACGACGTGGTGATCCTCGACCGCGACCTGCCCGGCGTCCACGGGGACGAGATCTGCCGGCGACTCGCCCACGGCCGCTGTGAGACCCGCGTCCTGATGCTCACCGCCTCCGGGACGATCGAGGACCGCGTCGACGGGCTCAGCCTCGGCGCCGACGACTACCTGCCCAAGCCCTTCGCGTTCGCCGAACTGGTCGCCCGCGTCCGTGCCCTGGCCCGCCGCGCCACCCCGCCGCTGCCGCCCACCCTGACATGCGGGGACATCACCCTCGATCCGGCCCGCCGTATCGCCTTCCGGGCCGGCCGGCGCCTTGAGCTGAGCCCCCGGGAGTTCGCCCTGCTCGAATGCCTGCTCGCCGTACCCGGCCTGGTCATCTCCGCCGAGGAACTGCTCGAACGCGTCTGGGACGAGGCCGCCGACCCCTTCAGCAGCGCCGTCAAGCACACCATGCACCGGCTACGGGCCAAGCTCGGCGACCCGCCCGTGATCGAGACCATCCGCGAGGGCGGCTACCGCATCGGACCGTCATGACCACCCAGACGCTCACCAGAAGGTCCCTGCAGAAGCGGCTCGCGCTCGCCTACGCGGCGGGCATCTACGCCGCCGGAACCTTCGTGCTCATATTCGTCAACGTCCCGCTGGCCAGCGTCCAGGAGACCATGCCCGCAGGCCCCGCCTCATCCGGCACGGTCATCGAAACCGGACCCGGACCCGGGATCAGCCTGCCCCAACTCCTCACCGGATCCGCCGTCGCCCTGGTCGTACTGATTCCCGTCGCCCTGGCTCTCGGCTGGTACGTCGCCGGTCGCTTCCTGCACCCGCTGCGCGCCATCACCACCACCGCCAAAATCATCTCCGCCGGAGACCTCCACCGGCGCCTCGACCTCGGCGAGCCCACGGACGAGCTGACCGAACTCGGCCACACCCTCGACGACCTGTTCGCCCGCCTGCAAGCCTCCTTCGACGCCCAACGCCACTTCGTCGCCAACGCCTCCCACGAACTGCGCACCCCACTCGCCGGCCTGCGCACCCTCCTCGAAGTCGCCCTCGCCGACCCCGACGCCGACGCCGAGGCCCTGCGCTCGGTCTGCCGGGAGGCCCTCGCCCTGGGCGAACACCAGGAGCGACTCGTCCAAGCGCTGCTCGCTCTGGCCACCAGCGAGCGCGGCGTCACCCGCTGGGACACTCTCGACCTCGCCCATGTCGTCGAAGGAGTGCTCGCCTCCCGCCGCGCCCAGGCCACGGAGCGAGGCATCGACCTCGCCGAACACCTCGCGCCCGCGGTGACGGCAGGGGACCCGAGACTGATCGAAAGCCTCGTCGCCAACCTCATCGACAACGCCATCCGCCACAACCACCCGGACGGGCACATAGAGATCACCACTCGGATCTCCGGCACGGAGGCGACCCTCACGGTCACCAACACCGGGCCGGTCATCACCGGCGACCAGATCCAGCGGCTCTTTCAACCCTTCCAGAAACTGGCGCCCGATCGTCACGGCCGCAGCGACGGCTACGGCCTCGGCCTCGCCATCGTCAACGCCGTCGCGCAAGCCCACCACGCCACCCTCACCACCAGCGCCCGCCCCGAAGGCGGCCTGTCCATCACCGTGCGGTTCGCGCGAATCTCCTCCGAACCATCCCTAACGTCAGGGACGGCTGAAGACCGGGCAGGTGAACGTGAGTGAGCCGCCCGGGTCGGCGTCGATCTCGATCCGGTCGACGTGACCGACGCCGATGACGCTCGATGGTCGCGTGCCTGCCTGTGGCCGGATCACCGGAGCGGGTCGCGAGGCTCGAAGCGGAGATGGCGTTGGCGACGACGGCCCCTCCTCTGCTGCTGCAAGGTGACGCCGTCGAGATGTCGAGCGGCAGCATGGGTGCGATATACGAACAGCCCGCGATCGCCGGCATCGCCGCGGCCGTCAGAAGAGCGCGCTCCGCACTCGACAATGAGAACTGGGCCTCCTGGTGGCAGGCCATCGAGGCGGACGGAGCGTTCGCTCACCTCCTGGATGAACGGAGGCGGCGGGTGATGAGTAAGGAGGGCGACCACCACGTGTCGGTCTCCGTTCATGAGCGTCTTTTGCGCCGTGCCGGTTTCCACCAGGTCGGAACGATCTGGCAGATGGGCGACGACAGGATCCTCGTGGCCATTCGATGACGTACCGGACTGGGCCGGGTGGTGGGCGCCGAGCATCGCGTGGGTGTCGGCGGTGATCTGCTCGACCCGCTGTGATAGGCCGCTGAATTTTCGGGGTGTCGGGTTGGGTCGGACCGGGGCGCCCTGTCGTGATCGCTCACGTGGGGTTTCCC
>NZ_SMKP01000224.1:0-16266 GCF_004349015.1 Nonomuraea diastatica | reverse complement strand
GCCCCGGCCCCCGGCTGAGCTCCCGCGCCCGCCGGCCCTCCCGGGCAACCGGCCGCGCTCCCATGCGCCCGCGCCGGCCCGGCGGTCAGAGAGGCAGCTCCAGCTCCAGGTAGTGCCTGATCGGGATGCCGTCGGACTCGGCGGGGACGGCGGGTTTGAGCTCGCGCGCCTCGTCCGCCGCGTTGCGGTGCAGGGCGACGAGGTCGAAGCCGTAACGCTGGTAGAAGCGCAGGGCACGAGTGTTGTCGTTGGTGGTGATCAGCGTGAGCCGCGCCATCCCGCGTTCGGACGCAACGGCGCGTACGGCGTCGAGCAGGGCCCGGCCGACCCCCTGCCCGGGCAGCACCGCGTCGACCGTGACGATCTCGACGGACCCGCCACGGTCGAGGTAGGTGAGCACGCCCGCCACCTCACCGCCGCTCTCCGCGACGAAGCCGGGCAGCTCGACCGCGTCAACCAGCTCGCCGCGGCCCAGCGCGATCACGGTGGTGCCGCCCCAGCTCTCGCTGAGCACGCGGGCCACTGCCTCGGTGTCGTCAGGCCCGATGGGGCGCACCGATATCGACATGAACCCATGATGAGTCATCAGGCCCGGCGTGCTGAAGGACGTCTAGGTGCGCTGGTCGAGGACTTCGGCGATGTCGGCCAGGAAGGAGTCGACGTCCGCGATCAGGTAGCCGGACCGGAACATGACGGTGGAGAACGTGGCCTCCCGCACCTCCTTCGCCGTGACCGGGTAGTCGGTCGTGCCGCGCAGGGTGGCCACGATCCGGTCGAGGAAGGCGTCGACCTCGTCCTCGTTGTAGCCGGTGCCCATGCGTCCGGGACGGAAGGCCACCCGCTCGACGCGGGCGGCCTGGGTCTCGAACCACTCCTCCCGCAACATCTCGCCGGTGGGCTCGGCCATGGCCAGGCGTACGGGCCGCATGGCCTGCGTCTCCAGCGCCACCACGAACGCTTCGAGCGCGAAGTCGACGGCGGTCTCCTGGTAGCCGCCGCGTTTGGCACGGAACGTCGCGCCGCGCACCTCGTCGGCGGTGACGGGCTCCATGGTGTGCGAGCCCCTGCCGAGAGTCGACTCGATCCGCCCGATCAGGGCGTCGACTTCGGCGGGGTCGTAGCCTGAACGCATGCCCATAACCCGCGGAAAGCGGTTCAAGCCTTACTCCTCTTGAGATGGCGCCGGGACCTCTATTTTGACATTTCCAGCGAGTTAACTGATGCGGTCTTTTATCACGACAATGCGGCCGCGCCTATACCGTTACACCACCATGCGTCTCTCCCACGTGTCCTTCCGCTACCGGTGGCGCGATCCACTGATCATCGAAGAGGCCGACGCCGAGCTCTCCCCCGGCGACGTGATCGAGCTGACCGGGGTGAACGGAGCCGGCAAGTCGACCCTGCTCCGCCTCCTCGCGGGCCTCGCCCGGCCGACCGCGGGCACGATCACCGGTCGCCCGGAGGAGACCTCCGTGCTCACGGACGGCGCCGTGCTGATCGTTCCGGTGCTGGCCTGGGCCGCCAGGAGCCTGCTCGACACCGAGCCGGACCGGCAGCGCGAGATGTCGGCGATCCAGGCGGGCGGCCGGGGCAAGGAGGTGGCCGCGGGACTGATCGCGGCCTTCGCGGCGTGTGCCGGGCTCACCGTGATCACCTTGGGCTTGGCCCTGCTGCTCGGTGTGAGCGCCACCCCGCCGCCCGGCGTGCTGGTCGCCGTGATCGCCCTGTATGCCCTGGCCGCGCTGGCCGGAACGGCGCTGGGCGCCCTCACCAGCCGCGCGATCGTGCGCTCCCCCGCCGTCTCGATCATCGCGCTGCTGCTCGGTTTCCTGGCGACGCTGCTGCTCAGCACCTCGCCCCTCTATTGGCTGACCGTGCCGCTGATCCCCTGGATGCGGGCCGCGAACGCCGGCGACCTGCTCGGCCGTTTTCCCGAGCTGGCCGCTCTCTCCCTGGCCTGGTGCCTGATCGGCCTGGCCGGCTATGTCCGGCGCCGCCTCAGGACGAGCTAGTGCCGCAGTTGCTGCCCTTCGCTCACTCCGCGGCGGCCAGTTGCCCACACGCGCCGTCGATCTCGCGCCCGCGGGTGTCGCGGACCGTCACGGGCACGCCGTGGAACTGCAGCCGTCGTACGAAGGCCCGCTCGTCCTCAGGCCGCGACGCCGTCCACTTGGAGCCCGGAGTGGGGTTGAGCGGGATCAGATTGACGTGCACCAGTTTGTTCTTCACCAGCTTGCCGAGCAGGTCGGCCCGCCACTCGTGGTCGTTGATGTCCTTGATCAGGGCGTATTCGATCGAGACCCGCCGCTTGGTCCTGGCCGCGTACGCCCACGCCGCGTCGAGGACCTCAGCCACCTTCCACCGCGTGTTGATCGGCACGAGGGTGTCGCGCAACTCGTCGTCGGGCGCGTGCAGCGACAGCGCCAGCGTGACCGGCAACCCCTCGTCGGCGAGCTTGCCGATGGCGGGCACCAGCCCCACCGTGGAGACGGTGACGCCGCGCGCGGAGATGCCGAGGCCGTGCGGCGCGGGCTCCACCAGCCGCCGCACCGCGCCGATCACCTGCTTGTAGTTGGCCAGCGGCTCGCCCATGCCCATGAACACGACGTTGCTCACCCGGCCGGGGCCGCCCGGCACCTCGCCGGCGGCCAGCGCGCGAGCGCCCGAGACCACCTGCTCGACGATCTCGGCGGTGGACATGTTGCGGGTCAGGCCCGCCTGACCGGTGGCGCAGAACGGGCAGTTCATGCCGCAGCCGGCCTGCGACGACACGCACATCGTCACCCGGTCGGGATAGCGCATCAGCACCGACTCGACCAGCGCGCCGTCGAACAACCGCCACAACGTCTTACGGGTCGTGCCGCCGTCGGTGGCCATCTCCCTGACCGGCGTGAGCAGCTCGGGCAGCAGCGCGGACAGCGTCTCGCGGGACGCGGCCGGCAGATCGGTCATCGAGCCGACGTCGGTGGTCAGGCGCTCGAAATAGTGGCGCGAGAGCTGGTCGGCACGGAACGCCTTCTCGCCCAGCTCGGTGACCGCGGCCCGCCGATCGGCCATCGACAGGTCGGCCAGGTGCCGTGCGGGCTTGGCTCGCCGGGGCGCGACAAAGGTGAGCTGGCCTGGGGGCTGGGACACGGTGCCGCCTTTGCTTGAGGGGTTGTCGGCCAGGGTAATGAACGTTGGGATCGGAGGTGGCATTCCTGGTGTTGGTTGGGCTCGCGTCGCGGTTGCCGCCCGATCTACAGTCATCTCGTATGGCGATTTTCCGGGCGGCATCTGGCGAGGGTGGCGCCGAGGTCGTCCTCGCCGTGGGCAGTCCGTACGGCAGCCGGACGCTCGTGGTCGAGCGTGACGAGGACTCCTCGGTAGCTTACCTGTGCTCGCCCGACGGCACGGTGCACGGCGCCGTGTGGCTGGCCAACCACCGCCCCGCCCCTCCGGTGGTCGACCTGGCCAGGATCAACGCCGGTCTGCCGCCGCTGATGCCGAGGGCAGGCACGCTGAACCCCGAGGGCCGCCGGCCGCTCGGGCAGCTCAGCACGTTGTGGTTCGAGGAGGGCGACGGCGTGGCGCTCTACGAGGACGACGATCTGCTGGCGGTCGTCCCCGGCTGGGCCGACATGAACAGGGGCATGCCCGGTTACGCGCGCGACGCGGTGGGCGAGTCGCCGTTCGCGTGGGCGCTGTCGGAGGCGCTCGAAGGGCTGCGCCCGCGCATCTCCAACGCCCGGTCCTACTGGCGCTGGCGGCACGGCGAGGGTTCGTGGCCGTCGTTCCAGCAGTTCGTGATGGGTCATCTGGACCGTGCGCTCGGCCCGGCAGGCAGATACTGGGACGCCGGCGGCGAGCGGCTGCCGACCGTCGGCATCACCGAGCGTCCGCCGCACCGGGATCGCGACTTCACCGTGCTGTCGACGGTCGGGATGAGCTGCCAGCGCATGCCCACGGTGGAGCAGTGGATCGACAAGCCGGGCGCGTACGCCAGGATCGAGCTGGCCGTGGCCACCCGGGAGGACCCGAAGGACGCGGCGCTGCTGCTGGTGTGGTTGTCGCAATATCCGTGGCATTCGGTCACGTGGCTCGGCCACGGGCACACGGCGAAGTGGTATCACGAGCCTGCGACGTTCCCGCTCGGGCCGCAGTATTCGGGGGTGCTGATGGTGCACAGCCCACCCCACATGCCTGACATGTCGGGGTTCGCGTTCGGGGGCGAGGCCGTACGGTGGCTCTGGCTGACCCCCGTCACAGCGGAGGCGCTGGAAACACACCGGTAGCAGGCGCTAGAAGAACACCGTCATCAGCAGCCAGGCCGGCACCAGCACCGTCACCAGCGAGTCGAGCCGGTCCATCAGACCGCCGTGGCCGGGCAGGATCGTGCCCAGGTCCTTGATGCCGAGATCCCGCTTGATCATCGATTCGATCAGATCACCCGCGGTCGCCAGCACCGCCGCGAGCCCACCGATCAGCGCCCCCTGCCAGAGCTCGCCGCCGAGCAGCCACGCCACCAGCCAGCCGCCGACCGCCACACACGCGACGAGCGACCCGGCGAAGCCCTCCCAGGTCTTCTTCGGGCTGATCACCGTCATCTGGTGGCGGCCGAACAACACCCCGGCGACGTAGCCGCCGATGTCGCTGGCGATGGTCACCGCGATGAAGATCAGCACCCGGTGGTCGCCGTCGTCCGGCTTGAGCAGCAGCGCCACGAACGCGGCCAGCATGCAGGGGTAGAAGAGCGTGAACACCGACGCGGACGCGTCGCGCACGTAGCCGTCGGTGCCGTCGCTGAACATGCGCCAGATCAGCAGGACGAGCGCGAACCCGGCGAACGCGGCCAGTAACCAGACCGAACCGCCCCAGTAGGCCGCCACCTGCATCGCCACCAGCCCGGCGAGCACAGGCGCGACCGGCACCTTGATGTCACGGGTCGCGAACGCCCTGATCAGCTCCACCGTGCCGACGCCCACGGCACCCACGACCACCACGAGGAACAGCTCTTTGACGGTGTAGAGGGTGCCAAGAACCAGCGCGCCCAGCACCACGCCCACCGCGATCGCGGCAGGCAGGTTCCTGCCGGTACGGCTGCCGCCGCTCGAGCTGGTGCCAGCCGTACTTTTTTCCACAGAGTTCTCCAAAGCCGCGGCCCCCGCCGTCTGGGCGAGGGCCGCAGAGTGCATGCCCGCTGCCTTCGCCCCAGGTGGCAGGGGCCCCACCGGAGGCGGCCCGCCGCCGGGCGCGCCGCTCAGACTTCGAGCAGTTCGGCTTCCTTGACCTTGAGCAGTTCGTCGATCTTCGCGACGTGCTTCTGGGTGAGGTCGTCGAGCTCCTTCTCGGCCCGCCTGACCTCGTCCTCGCCCGCGTCGCCATCCTTCATCATCTTGTCGAGGATCTCCTTGGCGGACCGGCGGATGTTGCGCATCGACACCTTGGCGTGCTCGCCCTTGTTCCTGGCGACCTTGATGTATTCCTTGCGGCGCTCCTCGGACAGCTCCGGGAACGTCACGCGGATCACCTGGCCGTCGTCGGTCGGGTTGACGCCGAGGTCGGAGTCGCGGATGGCCCTCTCGATCGCGGGCATGGAGCTCTTGTCGTAGGGCTGGATGAGCACCATGCGCGCCTCGGGCACGTGGAACGACGCCAGCTGCTGGATCGGCGTCGGCGTGCCGTAATATTCGGCGTTGATCTTGTTGAACATCGAGGGGGTGACCCGGCCCGTACGGATGCTCGCGAAGTCCTCCTTCGCGACAGACACGGCCTTGTCCATTTTGTCCTCGGCTTCGAGGAGGGTTTCGTCGATCACAGCGGCTCCCTGTCTTCTAGCTGGCGGTGTCGGGCTCGCGCGCTCATTTGCCTGCGGGGCTGACCAGCGTGCCGATTTTCTCACCGCGGACGGCACGCAGGATGTTGCCCTCGCCCATGAGGTCGAAGACCACGATCGGCAGATCGTTGTCCTTGCACAGGCTGATCGCGGTGGCGTCCATGACCGCGAGGTCGCGGAGCAGCACCTCGCCGTAGTCAAGGTGGTCAAATCTGACCGCATCCGGATTTTTACGGGGATCGGAATCGTAAATCCCGTCCACCTGTGTGCCCTTGAGCAGCGCCTCGGCGCCGATCTCGAGGGCCCGCTGGGACGCCGCGGTGTCGGTGGAGAAGAAGGGCGACCCGAGCCCGGCGCCGAAGATGACCACGCGCCCCTTCTCGAGATGCCTGATCGCGCGGCGCGGCAGGAACGGCTCGGCCACCTGCTGCATGGTGATGGCCGTCTGCACGCGGGTCTCCACGCCCCGCCGTTCGAGGAAGTCCTGCAGGGCCAGGCAGTTGATGACCGTGCCGAGCATGCCCATGTAGTCGGCCCTGGCCCGGTCGATGCCTCCTTGCGAGAGGGTGGCGCCGCGGAACATGTTGCCGCCCCCGACCACGACCGCGACCTGCACACCCTCCTGGACCGCCTCGGCGATCGAGTCGGCCAGATGGTCGACGATCACCGGGTCGATGCCCAGCGGCTCGCTGCCGGCGAACGCCTCGCCCGACAGCTTCAGCATCACCCGTTTCCACCGCAGCGGGCTTGACGGGTGCGGAGACGAGGAAACCGCCGTCCGTGGGGATTCGTGGGCTGGCTCCCGGTGTTCCTGCACGGCGGCGGCCTCCTTCGTTCGGCGGTTCGTTGAGCTGGCGGCTTGCCTAAGCCTAAGCCTGACCGACCTTGAAACGGACAAAGCCGAGAACCTCGACGCCGTTCTCCTCGGCGTACTTGCCCACGCTCTTCTTACCGTCCTTGACGAAGGTCTGCTGGAGGAGGGTGAAGTCTTTGTACCAGCCGTTGACGCGGCCCTCGACGATCTTGCCGATCGCGGCCTCGGGCTTGCCCTCCTCGCGGGTCATCTCCTCGAAGAGCTTGCGCTCCTTCTCGACGACCTCGGCGGGCACGGAGGCCGCCTTGAGGTATTGCGGTGCCATCGCCGCGGCGTGCTGCGCGACGTCCTTGGCGACCTCGGCGTTGGGCTTGTCGAGCTGGACCAGCACGCCGACCGCGGGCGGCAGCGCCGGGTCGGTGCGGTGCATGTAGGCGCCGACGTAGCCGCCCTCCAGCACCGCGAACCGGCGAATCTCGATCTTCTCGCCGAGCGCGGCGTTGGCGGTGTCGAGGTGCTCCTTGACGGTCTTGCCGTCGAACGAGGACTCGAGCAGCGCCGGCACGTCGGCGGGCCTGGTCTCGAGGACGTGCGCCACGACCTGGGCGGCCAGTTCCTGGAAGCGCTCGCCCTTCGCCACGAAGTCGGTCTCGCAGTTGAGCTCCAGGAGCGCGGCGGCGGAGTCGCCGTCCTGCTGGAGCGCGACGAGGCCGTTGGAGGCGGTGCGGGCCTCGCGCTTGCCCACGTCCTTGGCGCCCTTGAGGCGCAGCAGTTCGATGGCGCGGTCGAAGTCGCCGTCGGACTCCTCGAGCGCCTTCTTGCAGGCCATCATGCCGGCAGCGGTGATCTCGCGAAGCCGCTTGACGTCGGCCATGTTCACGGAAGCCATTGCTCTTTTTCCTTGTGGGATTTCGTCGTCGTGGATCGGGCGGGCGCCATGATCGGCGGCCCACCCTGGGTCGGCACGGCGGGCGCGTGCCGTACAGGAACTCTGTCTCGCTCGGGGGCGCGCACCGGACCGGCCCTACTGCTGCCTCGCCCGGCATACTGCCCAGCCTCGCCGCGGCCTATCACCTGTGCGGGCCCGGCTTCGCCAGGCCGGGACGCGTCCCCGTCGGCGGGGACGCGTCCCTCGATCAGCCGTCAGGACTGCTGCTCGGGCTTGTCCTCAGCGGTGGCCTCGGCCTCAGCCGGAGCCTCGGCCACAGGAGCGGTCTCGGCCGGAGCCTCGGCCGCAGCGGCCGGCTCGGCGGGAGCGGCCGGCTCGGCGGGAGCGGCCGGCTCGGCGGGAGCGGGCTCGGCCGGGGCCTCAGGAGCGGCGGCGGCCTCGCCCGCCGGACGCTCGCCGGTGCCCTGCTCGATGAGCTCGCGCTCCCACTCGGCCAGCGGCTCGGCGGCGGCCGGCTTCTCGTCACCGCGGGCGGCGCCGGAGCGGGCCATCAGACCGGCGGCGACACCGTCGGCGACGACCCGGGTCAGCAGCCCGACGGCGCGGATGGCGTCGTCGTTGCCCGGGATCGGATAGTCGACCTCGTCGGGGTCGCAGTTGGTGTCGAGGATCGCGACGACAGGGATGCCGAGCTTCTTGGCCTCGCTGATCGCGATGTGCTCCTTCTTGGTGTCGACGACCCACACCGCGCTGGGCACGCGGCCCATGTCACGGATGCCGCCGAGCGTGCGCTCGAGCTTGTCCTTCTCGCGCCGGCGCATGAGGAGCTCCTTCTTGGTGAGCCCCGAGGCGGCGACGTTGTCGAAGTCGAGCTCCTCGAGCTCCTTCAGGCGCTGCAGCCTCTTGTGCACGGTGGAGAAGTTGGTGAGCATGCCGCCCAGCCAGCGCTGGTTGACGTAGGGCATGCCGACCCGGGCCGCCTGCTCGGAGATGGCCTCCTGAGCCTGCTTCTTCGTGCCGATGAACAGGATCGTGCCGCCGTGGGCGACGGTCTCCTTCACGAAGTCGTAGGCGCGGTCGATGTAGGACAGCGACTTCTGCAGGTCGATGATGTAGATGCCGTTGCGCTCGGTGAAGATGAAGCGCTTCATCTTCGGGTTCCAGCGCCGGGTCTGGTGACCGAAGTGAACGCCGCTCTCGAGCAGCTGTCGCATGGTGACGACGGGGGCCATGGGCTGGTCCTCCAGGTCTGGGCGCCCTGCGGACGGGCGCGGTTCTCGGTTGTGACGCGACAGCGCGTGTCTGCCGCCCTGATGCCCCGAAACCGCTCCAGCCGGGCGCCTGGCCCGGACCGATGGCGCGGTCCGCAATGAGGCATGCGAAGTCGGCCTGTGCCACAGGCCACCGGAAAGTCTACCTCCCACGCCGCCTCAGGCTGACCGCATGTGGTCAAACGGCACGGGTCAGCCCGGTTCCGCCTTCAAGTAGGCCAGTACCGCCATGACCCGGCGGTTGTGATCGTCGCTCGGCGGCAGGCCGAGCTTGGCGAAGATGTTGTTGGTGTGCTTGGCGACGGCCTTGTCCGTGACGAGCAGGCGGGCGGCGATCGCGGCGTTCGACAGGCCCTCGGCCATGAGCGCGAGCACCTCGTGCTCCCTGGGGGTCAGGCGGCCCAGCGGTTCGTCGCGCGTCCTGCGGGTGAGCAGCTGGCCGATCACCTCGGAGTCCATCGCGGTGCCGCCGGCCGCCACCCTGCGCACCGCCTCGACGAACTGCTCGACGTCGCCGATCCGGTCCTTCAGCAGGTAGCCGACCGCACCCACCTGGTCGGACAGCAGCTCACGGGCGTAGAGCTGCTCGACGTACTGCGACAGGATCAGCACCGGCAGCCCCGGCCGGCGCCTGCGGGCCTCCAGCGCGACGCGCAGCCCCTCGTCGGTCAGGGTCGGCGGCAGCCGTACGTCGACCACGGCGACGTCCGGCCGGTGGCGAGTCAGCGCGCTGAGCAACATCGGCCCGTTGCCGACCGCCTCGACCACCTCGAACCCGGACGCCGCCAGCAGGCGGACGAGCCCGTCCCTCAGGAGGGCGAGATCTTCTGCGATGACAACGCGCACGGTATCTCCACGATGAATTCGGTCGGCCCGCCGGCCGGGCTTCGGACCTCGAGCGTCCCGTCGAACGCCGACAACCGGCGCCTGATGCCGGTGCCACACGGGTCGGCGCCGCCCCGCCCGTCGTCGCCCACCACCAGCCGCAGGACGCCTCCCGAGTGGCGCAGCCGCACCCACGCGCGGTGGGCGTCGCTGTGCTTGGCCGCGTTGGTCAGGGCCTCGGCGGCGGCGAAGTAGGCCGCGGACTCGACGGGCGCCTCCGGCCGGGCGGGCAGGTCGATGTCGACGTCCACCGTAAGGGGGACGTGCAGCGCGGCGGCCTCGACGGCGCCGGCCAGGCCCCGGTCGGCCAGCACAGGAGGGTGGATGCCGTTCACCAGGTCGCGCAGGTCGGCCAGGGCCTGCCCGGCCGACTCCCACGCCTCCCCCAGCGTTCGATCCTGCGCAGCTCGGCCGCCTGCGCGCTCACCGCCGCGGCCCGCGACTCGGTCAGCTGCCTGACCCGGTCCGTGTCACCGGGGCGCAGGAGCAGCTCCGCCAGTCGACGACCTGACCTTCGAGGTGCGGCCCGGCCTGGTGACCGGCTTCCTCGGCCCCAACGGCGCGGGCAAGTCCACCACGATGCGGGTGGTCCTCGGCCTGGAGACGCCTGACGGCGGCACGGCGCTCGTGGGCGGACGGCCGTACGTCTCCTTCCGCCGTCCCATGCGCGAGGTCGGCGCGCTCCTGGACGCGGGCGCGGTGCACGGCGGGCGCACCGCCGCCATGCACCTGCGCTGCCTGGCCCGCAGCAACCGCATCGGACGCGAGCGCGTCGGCGAGGTGCTGGAGCAGGTGGGCCTGGCCGAGGTCGCCGACCGGCGGATCGCCGGGTTCTCGCTGGGCATGCGGCAGCGGCTCGGCATCGCGGCCGCGCTGCTCGGGGACCCTGGCGTGCTGATGTTCGACGAGCCGGTCAACGGGCTCGATTTCGAGGGCATCCGCTGGATCAGGGACCTGATGCGCCGGCTGGCGGGCGAGGGCCGTACCGTGCTCGTCTCCAGCCACCTGATGAGCGAGATGGCGCTGACCGCCGACCACCTCGTGGTCATCGGGCGCGGCCGGCTGGTCGCCGACACCGCCATGGCGGAGCTGGCGGCGCGGTTCGAGGGGGACGTGCTGGTCCGGGCGGCCGGCCAGGAGGCGCTCGCCCACGTGCTGCGGGCCTCCGGGGCCGGCGTGCGCGAGGAGCCGGGTGGGCTGTCGGTGACCGGCCTGGACGCCACGCGGATCGGCGAGGTGGCCCTGCGCCACGGGATCGCACTGGGCGAGCTGACGCCGCGCGGCGCCTCGCTGGAGCAGGCGTTCATGGAGCTGACCGAGGACAGCGTGGAGTTCGCCGCGGAAGGGAGTGCCCGATGATGGACGCCGTCGTATCCGAATGGCTGAAGTTGCGCTCGCTGCGGTCGAACTGCGGCCTGCTGGTCCTCTCGGCGCTGTCCGTGCTGCTGTGCGCCGGGGTCGCGTACATGGTCGTCCGGGGGTTCGACGGGCAGACGGGGGACGACCTGCTGAGATTCCAGAGCCTCGGCACGGGGCTGGGGACGGGGCTGCCGGTCGCCTACTTCGTCATGGCCGCGGCGGGAGCCCTGTCGATCACTTCGGAGCACGCGACCGGCATGATCAGGACGAGCCTCGTGGCCGTGCCGAGACGGCAGGTGTTCCTGTTCGCCAAGATCCCCGCCCTGGCCGCCGTCACGCTGGTGATCGGCCAGGCGCTCGTGTTCTCCATGCACTTCGCCGCCATGGCCGTGGTCGGCGAGCGCGCCGGGCACGTGCTCCTCGACGGGCGGACACTGGGTGTCTCCCTGTCAGATCCCGGGGTGAGCGCCGAACTCCTGGTGGCCGGCGCGGCCATGCCGCTGGCCGCGATGACGGGGCTCGGGCTGGGCGCGGTCATCCGTTCCGCCGCCGGGACCCTGGTCACGCTGATCGTGCTCTTGTTCGTACTGCCGATCGTGGCCCAGGCGCTGCCGACCCCGGTGGGGCCGCAGATCGCCTCGTTCATGTTCGAGAACCTGCCCGCCGGAATCGCCTCGGGAGAGGGCATCCTCGCGCCGCCCGTGGCGGGCGCCCTGCTGCTCGCCCACCCGGTCGTAACGCTCACCGCGGGAGCGGTCGCGATCGCCGCCCGGGGCCGCGGCGCCCGACCGATGCTCGCAGGGGGCCTGGTGGCCGCGATGCTGGCGGGCGCGGCGGTCGTCGCGCCGGGCGCCGCGGCGTCCCTCGACTCCGCCTCCGTCGCGAGGGACATCGACACGATCCGGGCCGCCTTGGGCGAGCCGCGGCTCAGCCTCGTCGGCACGTCGTACGGCGGGGTGGTCGCCACCACGTACGCGCGCCTGTGCCCCGACCGCGTCCGCGCGCTGTACATCGACGGCAGCATCGACCACCAGGCCGACCAGGCGACCCGGCTGAGATACAGAGCCGAGGCCATCGAGGGGCAGTTCGCCCGGTTCGTCGAATGGTGCAGTACCGCCACCGCGTGTGCCCTGCACGGCCGCGATGCCTGCGCCGTCTGGCGCAAGCTCGTCGCCGCCGCGGACCGCTCCCCCCATCCCTGTGCGAGCAAGGCAGGTCGCCTACAGCGGCCTCGATCTCAAGGTCGCCGCCGCGCCCGACGTGATCACCCCCGGCGCGGCCCCGGTCTTCTCCAACTGGCAACGCTTCGCCAGAGCCATCGACCGCGCCGCGGCGGGCGACGCCTCAGGTTTCGCCGATTACGTCGAGCAGATTACGAAGAGCCTGAAGGTGCCGTCTTTCCGCGGCCAGAACGGCACCCAGTGCGCGGACGGGCGGATGTTCGCGGACTACGAGGAGTTCCAGCGGCTCAAGGCGCTCGGGGAGCGGCTGTCGCCGAACTTCGCGGGCAACGAGCTCTGGCATTCGCTGGGGTGCGCCGGCTGGCCCACGCCGGTCGGCAACCCCCCGGCCCCGATGCCCGCCGGCCGGCTGCCGCCGATCCTCGGCGCGGGCACCTGGACCGACCACGCGGACGCCGCCACCGCCGCGGCCCGCGTGCCCGGCTCGGCCACGATCCGTTACGAAGGGCCGGGGCACGCGCTCTACCTGTCGGGCAACCAGTGCGTCATCGCCCACGCCAACCGGTATTTCACGTATCTGCGCCTGCCCCTTGCCGGCACCACCTGCGAGCCTCCCGCCGTGTCGTAGCGCCGCGCGTACGCGGATCGGGGGTCAGGGCGCGCCGTGGTCCTCGGTGGGCAGGCCGGGGGCCGCCCGCTTCGCGACCGGGAACAGTTTGATCTGCGCCTCGGCGATCCTGGCCCCGCTCGGGGCCTCGTCCTGGCTGCGGAAGCGGGAGACGTACGGCTCGAGCAGCTTCTTGATCTCCTCGTTGAGCTGGGCGAGTTCCTGGGCGTCGACCCTGATCCTGGTGCGGCTGAAACTGCGCGCGTCGCGCCACTCCTCCGTGTCGTTGTCGAGGCTGGCCCAACTACGTTCCGCCTCCTCCTGGGCCTCTTTGTTGAACAGCGCTATCAACGACTTCTTCGCCTCGCGCACATCCGGTGAGTCGCTGGGATGGGTGCCCACGCCGATCGGTGTGTCTGCGACCTTCCACAGCCGCTCCCTGCCGTCCCCGCGGGGCGGCGCGTCCTCGACGAGACCGTATTTGGCGAGCATGCGCAGGTGATAGCTGGCGGCGCTGGGCGTGATGCCCGCGTTCTCGGCCACCTCGGTGGCGGTGGCGCTGCCCTCGTCGGCCAGTTGGACGAGGATCGCCAGCCGCGCCGAATGGGCCAGCGCCCGCAGCGCCTTCGGATCGCTGAGCCAATCAGGTTCCCGCGTCATGTGCCCACGGTACTCTGCCCGGCCGAACATCTGAAAGGTTGCCTTCACAACTCTGAAGGATTACCTTCACATCTATGAAGGGAATCTTTCACACCCGGCGTGGCCGTCGTGCCGTCGAGCACCCGGCCGGCGGACCGCCCGGCGCGAACAACCCGGCCCCCGGGCCCGGATCTCCTCGTCTGCTCGGGCCCGCCCCCCACCTCGAAGCCGCCGCCGCTCCCCTGCGCAAGCAGCGCGACTACCGCCTGCTCTGGACGGCCAGGACGGTCTCGATCACCGGGTCAGAGGTGTCCAAGCTGGCCATTCCCCTGACCGCGGTGACCCTGCTGACCGCATCGCCCTCACAGATGGGCCTGCTGACCGCGGCCGCTTCGGTGCCCGCCCTGCTGTTCGGGCTGCAGTCAGGGGCGATCGCCGACCGGCTCACGCGGCACCGCCCCCTGATGATCGCCTGCGAGCTCGTCTCCTGCGCGGCCGCCGCCACCGTACCCGTGGCCTGGTTACTGGGCGTGTTGAACGTCGCCTGGCTGATTTTCGTGGCCCTCGTGATCGGCACGGCCGGAGTGCTGTTCAGAGCCGCGAACTTCCCCCATCTGGCGGCCGTCGTCCCTCCCGAGCAGCGCACCGAGGCGATGGCCGGCCTTCAGGCGTCCTACTCGGTGGCCTCCGTGAGCGGACCCGGGCTGGCCGGACTCCTGGTGCAGGTGCTCACGGCGCCGCTGGCCGTACTGGCGGAGGCGCTGTCGTTCCTGGCCTCGGCCCTGCTGCTGCGCTCCATCCGCACCCCGGAGCGGAACGAGCCGGCCGCCTCCCAGGGGATGTGGCGCGACGTCATGGAAGGGCTGAAGGTCAGCGTCACCCATCCGGTCCTGCGCGCGCTGCTCGGCGCGGGGGTCACGATCAACTTCTTCGCCATGGCGTTCACGGCCGTCTACATGCTCTACATGGTGAACACCCTCGGCATCCCCAAGGGCCTGATCGGCGTCCTCATCGCGTTGAGCGGGGCGGGTGGCCTGCTGGGCGCCTGGCTCGCGGCTCGCCTGTCCAAGCGCTACGGCGAGAACCGGGTCCTGCTCGCCGCGGTCCTCTTCTTCCCCTCGGAGATCCTCGCGGTGGGACTGCTGACCGGCCCCCTGTGGTGGAAGGTGTCGGTCCTGGCCGTGACGGGCACGCTCACGGGCGGCATCGTGGTGGCCTTCGCCACCTGCATGGGCGCGATCACCCTGCGCGACACCACCGCCGAACTGCGCGGCCGGGTCAACGCCACCATGACGTTCGCGGTGCAGGGAGTCCTCGCCCTCGGCGGCCTGGTCGGAGGCTTTCTCGCGGAGGCGATCGGGCTGCGTGCGGTCATCCTGGTCTGCGCCGCGGGGATCGCCCTGAGCACCCTCTGGATCTGGACGTCCCCGCTGCGTCCGCGCCGTACCAGGTTCAGGGCCTCGGGTGAGCCAGGCGCCGACCCAGCGCTCTCCTCTTCACTGAACGACCTGCTCAACTCGAAGATCCGGCACTGACGCCCGCGCCGCTCCCCTCGTGGCCACACGATCCCCGCCACGCCGCACGCCCGAGCATGTTTGGCCCGTTCTGGGCCAATCGCCAGGCCTGCCTGCTCACGGGCGAACCGGCCCAGCACGGGAAGCGTGGTCTCGCACCCCAGGTCAGCACCCTGCCTGTGGACAACCCTGCGTCCTCCACAGAACGGCGTTCACCAGCCCGCCGCCAAGGCGCCGTAACCAAAACTCGCGCCATGAACGCCCACCCGCCGGCACACCGTCGCCCACGATGCACCCGGACCACCCGAACAGCCCCCACCACCCGAACAGCCCTTACCGCCACCTGCACCGCCTTGACGGCCATCGTTCTCGCGGCCACCGTCCTCGCTGTCCCAGCGCCCGCAGCGGCAAGGGCCTCACCGCCCACATGGCGCTGGCCGCTGGACGGCCGCCCTCGCGTCATCCGCCGTTTCGCTCCTCCCCCGGAGCCTTGGCTGGCCGGTCACCGCGGTGTCGACCTGGCCGCCCCGGCAGCCGCCCCGGTGCTGGCGGCAGGCGCGGGCACGGTCCGATTCGCCGGTCCGGTTGGAGGAAGGGGCGTGGTCACGGTCGAGCACGCGGGCGGCCTGCGCACGACGTACGTACCGGTCACGTCATCAGTGGCGCAGGGCCAGTCCGTAGGGCAGGGAGCCAAGCTGGGTGTGATCGAGTCGCCGACCGATCACTGCCAGGAGTCCTGCCTCCATTGGGGCCTCCTGCGCGACACCCGCTACCTCGACCCTCTCCTCCTCCTGGGCCACGCCCCCATCCGCCTTCTCCCGTTCTGGCAGGCGGACTCCGCGGCAAGTCCTGAGCCCTCAGGCCATCACGGTTCCCCGCCACCGTCAGGTCTCCACACCGCGCCGCACCCGTCAGCACGCTCAGTCACCGCTGCTCCACCGCAGGCGAGATCGGCCGCCATCCCCTTTCGGCCAGCGCCCACCGCGCTGGCACCCGCCGCACCCGTTCCACCGGCACTCGCAGCAAGCCGGATCGCCGCACCCGTCCCACCCGCGCTCACAGCAAGCCGGAACACCGCCAGTCCACCAGCGACATTTGCCGCCACTCCTGCCGCACGACCAGTCCACGTGCAACTGCCGTCCAGCTCATCCTCGCCGTTGCTGACGCGTTCGGCTTCAGCCACCCCCGTCGCGAGCGCGATAGCCCTGAGCGCGCTACTGGGCGGGTTCCTTCTCCTCAGCCTCGCCACGACCGTACGCCGACGCCTGCGTTCCCGCTCTCGTTCCCGCCCC
>NZ_SMKP01000223.1:0-16343 GCF_004349015.1 Nonomuraea diastatica | reverse complement strand
GAACGAGCCCGACCCTCCGGTGCGGGACAGGGAGCCGCTCCTGTCGGTCTCGGTCTCGGTGTCGCTCGGCCTGCCGGTGCTCGGCGGCGACGGCGACGGGGTGGTGGACGCCGGCATCGGCCTGGGCCTGGGCACCAGCCTTCTGGGCGTTGTGCTGGTGCCCGGGTCGGTGCTGCTCGGACGGCAGATCGTGGCCCGCAGAGTACGCCGGCCGCGCGAGCGGAGACGGCCGTGAGCCGTGTGCCACAGGTCATGATCGTCTACGATCGGCGTCGAATAGAGGGCGTCCCCCGGGCTGAATAAGTCCTGACCGGAACCCGCCCTGCGGTTCGGGGAGAGGAGAAAGGCCGCGCGGGAGGAGCCGGCCGTCGCCCGGGAGGTCTACGACGCCACTCCACCGAGCGCAGAGCCATGGCCGTCGCACAGGACACCGGCGGCGATCCCGGCGCGTGGGTGCCGCAGCCGCCGGAGGGGTCAGTCCTTGGCCAGGGCCGCCAGCAGGCGGTCTTCTGTGACCTCGGGGCCGGTCAGCTGCTCGGTGATCGCGCCGTCGCGCAGCACCACCACGCTGTCGCAGTTTTCCACCAGCTCGGCGACGTCGGACGAGATGAGCAGGATCGCCAGCCCGTCCACGGCGAGCTCGTCCAGCAGGGCCTGCATCTCCAGCTTGGTCGCCACGTCGACCCCGCGGGTCGGCTCGTCCAGCAGCAGCACCTTGGGGTGCATGGCCAGCCACCGCGCCAGCAGCACCTTCTGCTGGTTGCCGCCCGACAGCTCGCCGGCCGGCTGCCGGGGCGAGACCGCCTTGATCCCCAGCCGCTTCATGAACGTCGCCACGATGCCGTCCACCTGCGCGTCGGACACGATCCCCGCCCGCGACAGCCGTGGCAGCGCGGCCAGCGCGATGTTGTCGCGCACCGACAATGTGGGCACGATGCCCTCGGTCTTCCTGTTCTCCGGGACCAGGCCGATCCCGGCGCGTACGGCGCTCCTGACCGACCACTTGCGGGCCCCCGACGACGGGTGCGCGCCGGCCACCGTCACCTGCCCCGCGTCCACCGGCAGGGCGCCGGCGATGGCGCGGGCCGTCTCGCTGCGGCCGGCGCCGAGCAGCCCGCCGAGCCCGACCACCTCGCCGGCCCGCATCGCCAGCGACACCCCGTCGAGCACGTGGTGACGGGTGAGACCCTTGGCCTCCAGCACGGGCTCGTCGGCGGGCTCCTCGGCCTCGCCGGCCGCGAGCGGCGCCTCCACCGGGTGGAACGGCCGCCCCAGCATGAGCGAGACCAGCCGCAGCCGGTCGAGCCCTGCCAGCGGCCCGGTGTGCACGACCCGGCCGTCACGCAGCACCGTGACGCGGTCGCAGATGCCGAACAACTCTTCCAGCCGGTGGGTGACGTAGATGACCGAGCGGCCCTCCTCACGCAGCCGGGTCACGGCGCCGAACAGGGTTTCCAGGTCGGCGTGCTCCAGCGCCGACGTGGGCTCGTCCATGATGACCAGGCGGGCGTCCGCGGAGGCCGCCCTGGCCAGCGCCACGAGCTGGCGGGTGCCCTCGTTGAGCGAGGCGAGGGGGCGGCGCACGTCGACCCGCAGCCCGTAGGCGGCCAGCACCTCCTCGGCGCGGGCGTGCACGGCCGCGGAGTCGATCAGCCCGAGCCGGCCCCGGGGTTCCCTGCCGAGCAGCAGGTTGCGGGCGACGCTCATGGTGGGGACGAGGTTGGTCTCCTGATGGATCGTGGCGATCCCGGCCCGCCTGGCGTCGGCCGGGCCGGCGAACCTGACCGGCTCGCCGCGGAGGCGCAGCTCGCCCGCGTCGGGTGGGTAGACGCCTGAGAGCACCTTCACCAGGGTCGACTTGCCCGCGCCGTTGCCGCCGATCAGGGCGTGCACCTCGCCGGGGCGTACGGACAGGGTGACGTGGTCGAGGGCGGTGACACCCTGGAAGGTCTTGAGAACGCCTGCCACCTGTAGCACGGTTGCCTCCGCCTCGATCGTGGTCGAGGAAGAAAACATTCCCGTAACGGGTTTGTCACATTCGATCAGTAGGGCGATCAGAACTGGGCGACGTGCAGGCGCACGCCCCGGCCGCTCAGCTCGTCGAGCACGTCGCGGGGCGCGGAGTCGTCGGTGACCAGGTGGCCGATCTGGTCGGCGGGCACGGTCTGGACCATCGTGTCGACGCCGACCTTGGTGTGGTCGGCCAGCACGACGACCTCCTCGGCGGCCGCGGCCAGTGCCCGGTCGACGCCCGCCACCTGCATGTTGGGCGTGGACAGCCCGCGGTCGGCGCTCAGCCCGTTGCCCGAGATGAACGCCCTGCGCACCCGCAGCCCCGCGAGCGAGTGCTCGGCCGCGCTGCCGACCAGGGCCAGGATCGACCCGCGCAGCGTGCCGCCGGTCAGCATCACCTCGACGCGCGGCGAGCCGGCCAGCACCTGGGCGACCAGCAGCGAGTTGGTCACCACGGCCAGCTCGGAATGCCTCGTCAGGCGGCGGGCGAACTCCTGGGTGGTGGTGCCCGGCCCGACCACGATGGCGTCGCCGTCCTCCACGAGCGCGGCGGCCAGCTCGGCGATGGCGGCCTTCTCGGCGGACTCGAGCGAGACCTTGTGCGCGTAGCCGGCCTCGCGCGACAGCTCGCCCGGCAGGGTGGCGCCGCCGTGGTGGCGGTTGAGCAGGCCCTCCGACTCCAGAGCGCGCAGGTCGCGGCGGACGGTGACCTCGGAGGAGCGGACGGCCTGGGCGAGCTCGCGCAGCGACACCGCGCCGTTGGCACGCACCAACTCGAGGATGCGCTGCCTGCGTTCAGCGGCGAACACGGGCCTGCGGCCGTCGCTCTGCGTGTCGCTCACGACCCGATCATATTCGACGCGCCCACATGCGTTCACCTTTGACCGAACGAGAACGAATCTGATCGGAAATCTTGACCGGCTCGGTCCGGCAGTGCTTACTTTGGAGCATGTCAGGGTCAAAAGCTGTCCGAACGTGATCAGCGCATCGAAAGGACCCCCCGTTGCGTAAGCCCCTCGTGCTGTTGCTCGCCATCCTGATGTCCGTCTTATGGCAGGTGCCGCCGCCCGCCTCCGCCGCGTCCGAGCGGCACGGCCTGCGCGGCGACTACTACCTCGCCTCGGCGGCGAGCGCGTTCGACTTCGCCGAGCTCAAGGCGAGCGTCGTCGACCCCAACCTGGAGCTGGCCGACCTGAACCCCGTGTTCACGATGCTGACCGGCAGGGAGGACGACGTCACCGTCCGGTGGACCGGGCAGATCGAGCCCGAACACTCCGAGACCTACACCTTCTCCATGATCGGCGACAACGGTTTCCGCCTCTGGATCGACGGCAAGCCGATCATCGACCACTGGGTGGACGACTGGGACGCGGAACAGACCGGCACCCCGATCGCCCTGGAGGCCGGCAGGAGGTACGACGTCAAGGTCGAGTACTTCGAGCACTACGGCGGCGCCCACCTGCGGCTGCGGTGGGAGAGCCCGAGCCAGCCGAAGGCCGTCGTCCCCGCGGACGCGTTCACACTGCCCGAGGGCTTCGACCCCGGAGGCCCGGCCGATGCCCGGCTCGACGAGGCCGGGGACGTCGCCACGCTCACCTTCCCCAAGGCGCTGGCCGACCTGCCCGCGGACGCGGCCGGCAAGCTCGCCGTCACCGTCGCCGGGACGGCGTGGCCCGTGACCGCGGCGACCCTCAAGAGCCCCGAGACCGTCGAGCTCAAGCTGAAGCACCCGATCCCCGCCAAGGCCGGCAACACCGTACGCACCGGCTACGACGGCACCGGCAGCATCACCTACGCCGACGGCACCGAGCTGGCCGCCTACACCTACGGCTACGTGCTCAACGCCTCGGCCTACATCCTGCGCAGCACGTGGGCCGACGACGTCGACCCGGCGAAGCCGCTGCCCGAGTACCCCAGGCCGCAGCTCGTCAGGGACCGCTGGCACAGTCTCAACGGCACCTGGCAGTTCGGCCCGGCCAAGGAGGGCGAGGCCGCGCCCGTCGGCCGTGACCTGCCCGAGCGCATCGTCGTGCCGTACCCCGTCGAGTCCCAGCTGTCCGGCATCGGCCGGCACGAGGAGCGCATGTGGTACCGCAGAGCGTTCGAGGTGCCGCGCGGCTGGCGTGGCGAGCGCGTCCTGCTGCACCTCGACGCGGTGGACTGGCAGGCCGCCGTCTACGTGAACGGCAAGCAGGTCACCACCCACAAGGGCGGCTACGACCGGATCAGCGTGGACGTGACCGACGCGCTCAAGCGCCACGGCCGCCAGGAACTGGTCGTGGGCGTGTACGACCCGACCGACACCGGCAGCCAGGCCCTCGGCAAGCAGCGGCTCAACCCGGGCGGCATCTGGTACACCGCCGTGTCCGGCATCTGGCAGTCCGTCTGGCTAGAGCCGGTCGCCAAGGATCACATCGAGCGCGTCGACGCCGTGCCCGACGTGCCGGGCGAGGCGGTGAAGGTCACCGTGCACGGCTCGCCGGGCCCCGTGACCGTGACGGCCAGGGACGGCAGGCGCGTGGTCGGCAGGGCCACCGGCGAGACCGGCGAGGAGCTCAGGATCCCGGTGCGCAAGCCCAGACTCTGGTCTCCCGGCGACCCCCACCTCTACGACCTGGATGTCAGGCTCAAGCGTGACAAGGTCGAGTCCTACTTCGGGATGCGCTCCATCGGGGTGTCCGGCAACCGGATGATGCTCAACGGCAAGCCGGTCTTCCAGATCGGCCCTCTTGACCAGGGCTTCTGGCCCGACGGCATCTACACCGCCCCGACCGACGAGGCCCTGCGCTATGACCTGGAGCAGACCAAGGCACTCGGCTTCAACGCGGTGCGCAAGCACGTCAAGGTCGAGCCCGACCGCTGGTACCACCACGCCGACAAGCTGGGCCTCCTGGTCTGGCAGGACATGCCGTCGACCGTACGCGCCGACGACCGGCCCCAGTTCGAGGCCGAGTTGCGCGAGCTGGTCGACCAGCACCGCAGCAGCCCGTCGATCGTGATGTGGGTGCCGTTCAACGAGGGCTGGGGCCAGTACGACCAGGCACGCATCGCCGATCTGGTCAAGAGCTGGGACCCCTCGCGCCTGGTGAACAACATGAGCGGCGTCAACTGCTGCAACGCCGTGGACGGCGGCAACGGCGACGTCAAGGACTTCCACATCTACCCGGGCCCCGGCAACCCCGGCAAGCCGGAGGGGACCAGGGCCAACGTGATCGGCGAGTACGGCGGGCTGGCCCTGCCGGTGGTCGGCCACACCTGGTCCGGCGGAGGCTGGGGCTACGCGGTCGAACCCGATCCCGAGTCCCTCACCGACCGCTACGTCGGCATGATCGAGGAGATCGAGCGGCTGCACGCCTGCGAGCAGCTGAGCGGCGCGATCTACACCCAGACCACCGATGTCGAGACCGAGATCAACGGCCTGATGACGTACGACCGGGCGGTCACCAAACCCGACGTGAAGCGCGTCCACGACGCGCACAAGGCGCTGACGGATGCGATCAACCCGCCCTGCGCCTGAGCTCCGCCGCGCCCGGGCCCTCGTGGCCCGGGCGCCGCTCCTGATAGGAAAGGAACGCCATGACCCCCCATATCCGGGCGGCCGCGTTGACGCTGGCCGTGCTCCTCACGGCGTCGGCCTGCGCCAAGTCGGAGGAGCCGCAGAGCGCGCCCGCCGCCACCGGCACCGCCGGGCGGCAGGTCGTCCAGACCCCCTCCGGCACGGCCGGGCCCACCTGCACGCTCGACCAGTTCGGCGGCACGAGATTCGACCTCAGGACGGCCACGGTCGGCTTCTCCCAGTCCGAGAAGGAGGCCAACCCGTTCCGGATCGCCGAGACCAAGTCGATCAGGGACGAGGCGGCCAAGCTCGGCATCAAGGACCTCAAGGTCACCAACGCCCAGTCGCAGTTCTCCAAGCAGATCACCGACGTCCAGCAGCTCATCGCCCAGGGCGTGCAGCTCCTGGTGATCGCCCCGCTGAACTCCGACGGCTGGGAGCCCGTGCTCCAGCAGGCCGCCGCCAAGAAGATCCCGATCATCACGGTCGACCGGAAGATCAACGCCAAGCCGTGCAGCGACTATCTGACGTTCATCGGCTCGGACTTCTACGAGCAGGGCAAACGTGCCGCCGACCGCATGATCGACGCTCTCGGCGGCAAGGGCAAGGTCGCCATCCTCCTCGGCGCCCCCGGCAACAACGTCACCACCGAGCGGACGAACGGCTTCAAGGACCGCGTCAAGGAGAAGGCGCCGGACATCACGATCTCGTTCGAGCAGACCGGCGAGTTCGCCCGCGAGAAGGGCCAGCAGGTCACCGAGCAGCTCATCCAGTCCAACCCCGACATCAACGGCATCTACGCGGAGAACGACGAGATGGCCCTGGGCGCCGTGACCGCGCTGAAGGGTGCGGGCAAGGAGGCCGGCGACATCAAGATCGTGTCGGTGGACGGCACCCGCAGCGCCGTCCAGGCCATCGCCGACGGCTGGCTGCACGCGGTCATCGAGTCGAACCCCCGCTTCGGCCCGCTGGCCTTCGAGACCGCCCAGAAGTTCCTGGACGGAGAGGCCATCCCCGACAAGGTGATCATCTCCGACCGGGACTACGACACGACCAACGCCAAGGACTCCCTCGGTGAGGCGTACTGACTTGGAAGCGGTTCTCGAGGCCAGGGAGGTCAGCAAACGCTTCCCCGGCGTGCTCGCCCTCGACGGCGTGTCCCTCGCCCTCCGCCCGGGTGAGGTGCACGCCCTCGTGGGGGAGAACGGCGCCGGCAAGTCCACGCTGATCAAAGTCTTCACCGGCGTGTACCAGCCGGACGGCGGCGAGCTGCGCCACCAGGGCGAACCCGCGGCCTTCGGCACCCCCATGGACGCGCAGCGCGCCGGCATCTCCACCATCTACCAGGAGGTCAACCTCGTCCCGATGATGAGCGTGGCCCGCAACCTGCTGCTCGGCCGCGAGCCGCGCCGCTTCGGCGTGATCGACGCGGCCGCCATGAACGGCGAGGCGGAACGGGTCCTCGCCGGCTACGGCGTCGAGACCGACGTCAGGCGGCCACTGCGGTCACTCGGCGTCGGCGCCCAGCAGATGGTCGCCCTGGCCAGGGCGGTGTCCGTCGACGCGCGGGTGGTCATCATGGACGAGCCCACCTCGTCGCTGGAGCCGCGCGAGGTCGAGACGTTGTTCGGGGTGATCAGGCGGCTGCGCGACCAGGGCATCGCCGTCATGTACGTCAGCCACCGCCTCGACGAGCTCTACCAGGTGTGCGACCAGGTGACCGTACTGCGCGACGGCCGGGTTGCCCACACCGGGGCGCTGGCCGGCGTGGAACGCCTGAGGCTCATCTCGCTGATGCTCGGCCGCGACCCGAACGAGGTCCGCTCGCACGGCCTCACCCGCTTCTCCCGCGACCGCGCGGGCCCACGACAGGGCGCGGACTCCGCCGGCTCCCCGGACGGCGGGACGAGCCGGCGCTCTCCGGTCGTCGAGGCGCGCGGCCTGACCCGGCGGCACGTCCTCGACGGCGTGGACGTGTCCGTCCGGCCCGGCGAGGTCGTCGGGCTCGGCGGGCTGCTCGGCGCCGGCCGTACCGAGACCGCCAAGGCCATCGTCGGCGCGCTCCCGCTGGACGGCGGGCAGGTGCTCGTGGCCGGGGCGCCCGTGCGCGTCGGCTCCACCACGGCGGCCATCCGCGCGGGCGTCAGCCTGCTGCCCGAGGACCGCAAGGCCGAGGGCATCATCCCGACCCTGTCCGTCCGCGAGAACATCGCGCTCGCCGCGCTGCCCTCGCTCGGCCGGGCCGGCGTGGTGTCGGACGCCAAGATCGACCGCGTGGTCGAGATCTTCATGCGGAGGCTGAGGATCAAGGCCGCCTCGCCGCACCAGCTCGTCTCCGAGCTGTCCGGCGGCAACCAGCAGAAGGTGCTGCTCGCCCGCTGGCTTGCCGTACGGCCCAAGGTGCTGCTGCTCGACGAGCCCACCCGGGGCATCGACGTCGGCGCCAAGGCCGAGGTGCAGGCGCTGATCGACGAGCTGGCCGAGGAAGGACTGGGCGTGCTGCTGATCTCCTCCGACCTGGAGGAGCTGGTCGAGGGCGCCGACCGGATCCTCGTGCTGCGCGATGGCGCGGTCGCCGGGGAGCTGTCGGGCGACGACGTCACCGAGGAGAGGATCATGGCGACGATCGCGGAGCAGTCCGATGGCTGAGCTCACCACCCGGGGCGGCGGCCGCGTCGCCGTGCTGAAACCGCGCGTGTTCGCCTGGGTGCAGGACTACGGCGTGTACGCGGCCGTGCTGGCGCTGCTGCTGTTCAACGTGCTGTTCACCCCGCACTTCCTGGACGCGTCGAACTTCCGCACCCAGCTCGTCCAGGTCACCCCCATCGTGATCGTCTCCCTGGGCATGGCCCTGGTGATCGGCACCCAGGGCATCGACCTGTCGGTCGGCTCGGCGATGTCGCTGGCCGCCGCCCTCGTCGTCCTCTACCTCGGGTACGGCTGGCTGCCCGCGCTGGTCGTCGCCGTGCTCGGCGGCGCCCTGGTGGGGGCTGTGGGAGGGGCGCTGGTCGCCTACATCAACGTGCAGCCGATCGTGGCCACGCTGGCCCTGCTGGTCGGCGTACGAGGACTGGCCAACGTGCTCGTGCCGCAGCTGGTCGAGTTCCGCAACCCCGACCTGATCGCGCTGGGCAGCAGCTCGGTCGCCGGGATCCCCGTCATCGTGCTGATCGCGGCGGCCCTCACGCTCGTGGTGATGTTCGTGGTGCGGCGGACCACGTTCGGCCGGCAGGTCGTGGCGATCGGCGGCAACCGGTCGGCCAGCGAGCTGTCCGGGCTGCCCGTCAAACGTGTCCTGCTGATCGTCTACGTGATCTCCGGACTGCTCGCGGCGCTGGCCGGGGTGCTCGCCACCGCACGGTTGCAGGCCAGCGACCCGACGTCGCTCGGGTTGTTCATCGAGCTGTCGGCGATCACCGCGGTCGTCGTCGGCGGCACCCCGCTGACCGGCGGCCGGATCAGGGTGCTGAGCACGGTCATGGGCGCGCTGCTCATGCAGCTGCTGGCGGCCACGCTGATCAAACACAACCTGCCGCAGTCCTGGACCCAGATGGTCCAGGCGGTCATCATCCTGGCCGCCGTCTACGCCACCAGGGAGCGTGCTACTCGATGAACCGCGGACAGGTGAGCCGGGTGCTCCAGCAGCACGGCGCGGTCATGGTGCTGGGCGTGGTGGTGATCGTGGGCAGCCTGGCGTTCGACTCCTTCGCCACGCCCGGAAACGCGGTCAGCGTGGTGGTGTCGTCGTCGTTCCTGGCGATCATCGCGATCGGCATGACGTTCGTCATCATCAGCGGCGGCATCGACCTGTCGGTCGGGTCGCTGTTCGTGCTGGGAGGTGTGCTGGGGGCGTACGGCTCGCAGTACGGCCTCGTCGTGGCGCTGCTGTTGCCGCTGGCGGTGTGCGGGCTGGTCGGCCTGCTGCAGGGCCTGGTGATCGCGCGTACGGGCATGGCGCCGTTCATCGTCACGCTGGCCGGGCTGCTGGGCGTGCGCGGCCTCATGCTGGCGATCTCCGACGAGGGCGCCACGACGTATCTGGTGAAGGACCTGGCCTTCGCGGAGCTGGGGCGGGGGCAGGTGCTCGGCCTGTCATACCCGGTCTACATCACGATCGCCCTGTCGCTGGCCGCGATGGTGCTGCTGCAGCGTACGGGCTTCGGCCAGAACGTCTACGCCATCGGGGGCAACGAGCAGGCGGCGGCGCTCATGGGCGTGCCGGTGGCGCGGACGAAGGTCTACGTGTACCTGATGTCGGGGCTGCTCGCGGGGCTGGCTGGCGCGCTCAACGCGGCCCGCCTGTCGTCCGGGGTCACGATCCTCGGCATCGGGCTGGAACTGGACGTGATCGCCGCCGTGGTGATCGGCGGGACCCTGCTGACCGGGGGAGCCGGGGGGATCACCGGGACGGTGGCGGGGGTGCTGCTGCTCGGCGTGATCCAGAGCCTGATCAACCAGGTGGGGAACCTGACGTCCGCGTTCCAGCAGGTGGTGAGCGGGTTGTTCCTGGCGCTGGTGGTGGTGGCGCAGCGGCTCCTGAGCAAGGCGCAGCGGCTGACCTGACCGCACGCTCAGCCGTGACCGGCGCGGGCCGGGGTGCGGGTGCGGCGGCGCCCGCACCCGCACTCCGGCTTGTACGGCCCGCGCGCCCGGCGGTCAGGCCAGGGTCTCCCACCAGCCGTCCACCACCGGGGCGGCCGTGGTGTCCACCGCCTCGCCCGGCCGGGGCACGACGATCTTGACGTCGCGGGCCTTGGCCTCGAGCCACAGCCGCTCCACCGGCTCCGCCCACGGGTGCAGGGCCAGCGTGAACGTCGCCCAGTGCACCGGGAGCAGCAGGCTGCCGCCCAGATCGAGGTGGGCGTTGACGGCCTCTTCCGGAGTCATGTGGATGTCCGGCCAGGCCGGGCTGTAGGCGCCGATCGGCATGAGCGTCAGGTCGAACGGCCCGTGCGCCGAGCCGATGCCCCGGTAACCCTCGAAATAGCCGGAGTCGCCGGCATAGAACACCCGCCTGCTCGCCCCGGCGACCACCCAGGAGCCCCACAGCGTGTCGTTGCGGGTGAACGTCCGGCCGGAGAAGTGCCGGGCCGCCGTGGCGACGAAGCGCAGCCCAGCGACCTCGGCCTCCTCATTCCAGTCGAGCTCGATGATCCGGAACGCGGGCACGCCCCACCGCTCCAGGTGCGCGCCGATGCCCAGCGGCACCAGGAACGGCGCCTTCTGCGTCCGCGTCAGCGCGCGCACGGTCGCCATGTCGAGGTGGTCGTAGTGGTCGTGGGAGATGGCGATCGCGTCGACCTGCGGCAGCTCGCCGAGCTCCACGGGCACCGGATGGTGCCGCTTCGGGCCGATCAGGTGCGAGGGCGAGGCCCGTCTGCTCCACACCGGGTCGAACAGCACCCGCCTGCCCTCGATCTCGACCAGCGTGGAGGCGTGGCCGTACCAGACGGCCCGCACGTCGTCGGAGGGCGGCGGGCCGGACGGCGGGACACGAAGCGGGACGATGCCGCCGGGGCGGCGCTGCTCCCTGTCCTTCGCCAGGTCGCCGAGCATGCTCGCGGGCGGCCTGGCCAGGGCCGTCTCCGGCGTCGGATTGACGAACGTGCCATCTCTGAACTGCGGCGAACGCCGTATCCTCGCCTCTCGGTCGGGCCCCGACGTCAGCGGCCGTACGCCCAGCTCGGAGGGCAGGTCGCGCAGTGCCCAGCCGGCCGCGGCGAGAGCCGCGCCACCCGCGAGCACGCGCCGTGCCGTCCGCATTCGTACCATCGCTCACTCCCCTGGAAAATCAGTCCGTCCCGCTCGACCGGCGGGATCCCCGGTGTTCCCTAACCTACGATATATCGCGATAGTTCAAGCTGTCTTGATCGCCCCGCCATCAACGATGTAGTCGGCGCCGTTGACGCTGCCGGCGTGCGGCGAGACCAGCCACGTGACGAGGGCGGCGATCTCCTCCGGTTCGACGAACCTACCGGTCGTCATGCCGGTGGCGGAGGGGAGCCCCGCCAGGAGCTGCTCGAGCTCCACGCCGCCGGCGGCCGCCACCGCCGCGCCGAACCTGCCCGGCTCCTCCCACAGGGATGTGCGCGTGGCGCCCGGCGAGACCGTGTTGACCCGCACCCCCTGCGGCCCGAACTCCTCCGCCAGCGCCTTGCCGAACGCCGTCAGCGCCGCCTTGGCCGTCGTGTACGGCACCGGGCCGCTGTGCGGCGTCCGTGCGCCCGCCGAGGAGATGTTGACCACCGTGCCGCTCCGCCGGACGAGGCTCGGCAGGGCGGCTCTGGTGGCGCGCACGGCGCTGAAGAGGTTGAGGTCGTAGGTCTCGCGCCACACGTCGTCGTCGAAGCCCAGGAACCCGTCGAGCATGCCCTCACCTCCGTCGCCGCCGCCCACGTTGTTGACCAGCACGTCGATGTCGCCCAGCTCGGCCAGCGCCCGGTCGATCATCTGGGCGGGGCCGTCCGGGGTGGACAGGTCGGCGGCCACGGCGCTCGCGCCGGTCTCCTTCAGCGCGGGGGTGATCGTGCGCGCGGCGGCCACGACGCGCATCCCCTCACCGGTCAGTGCCTGTGCGATCGCCAGCCCGATGCCCCGGCTCGCGCCGGTGACGATCGCTGTCTTGCCATGGAGGTGCAGGTCCATGAGGGAAACTTCCCTTCAGTTGCGTCATGCGAGATGCTTTGAAGGTATAACTCGCAACACAGATGATGCAAGTTCGGGTGGAGTGGATACGTTGGCGTATTCTGCTGGGGTGAGCGAGACCCATCCGACCCCGCAGCCGGTGCAGCCCGAGGCGTCCACGCAGGGCGAGCCCGAGCGGTCAGAGCCGTGCGAGCAGGCCGCGTCGCCCACGCGCGCCCTGCGGTCCGACGCCGAGCGGACGGTGCGCACGATTCTCGAGGCGGCCGAGCGTGTGCTGAGCAAGAACCCGGCGGCCACCATGGAGCAGATCGCCGAGGAGGCCGGCGTGGCGCGCACGACCGTGCACCGGAGGTTCTCCTCGCGGGAGGCGCTGGTGGACGCGATGGCGGCGTGGGCCACCCGGCAGTTCGCCGCCGCCGTGGAGGCCGCCAACCCCGAGAACACGCCGCCGCTGGTCGCGCTCTACCAGGTCACGGCCAACGTGCTCCGGGTCAAGAGCGACTGGGGGTTCGCGATGAGCCGGGCGCTGTCGGCCGACCCGGAGGTGGCCCGGGTGCACGCGGACGTCGAGAAGCGCTGCACCCTGCTGTTCGAGCGGGCCCGGTCGGCGGGTGTGCTGCGGGCCGACGTCGACGACGTCTGGGCCAAGCGGGCCTATTACGCGCTGATCCACGAGACCGTCCAGAGCCGCGACGGCGACCCGGACGCGCTGGCGGTGCGCCTGGTGGACACCCTGCTACGGGGCCTCGGCGCCGGCCAGAGCCTCACCTGACCGGCCGCGCACACCGGCGCCGGCGCGCGCACGTGTCCCCGCACCCGCGCGCGGGAGCCGGTCGCGCGGGGTACGTGACACGTCTACCCCGCGCGGGCACCCGTGGGAGCGGTCAGCCGATCGGGGAGAAACCCGGCTTCGACCAGATGGCGCGCGAGGCCGCCTCCGGGTCGGGCAGGTCGGCGGGTTCGACGTCGAAGACGTGGGTGGTGGCGGTCGCCGCGTCGTACCGGGGCCAGCCCGGGTCACCGGTGGCGGCGAACGCCGTCCAGGCCCTGCGGAACTGGTCCGACAGTTTCGGCAGGTCGGGTGACTCGCCGGCGAGCATCTGCGCCAGCTCGTCGTCGAGTGCCCCGAAGGTGAGCGGCACGTCCAGGCCGTGGCAGGCCCGGAACGCCGGTGTGGGCGACCAGGTCAGTTCGTAGGCGAAGGTCGTGCCGGTGTGCGCGTCGGCGAGCAGCGCGCTCGGCATCCTGAACATCCAGTCCGACATCAGCGTCACGTACAGGTCCTCGTCGGACGCCCCCGGGTACGCCTCGCGGTAGGCGTGCTCGGCCCCGGCGGGCGCCAGGACGCGCATGGCCCGCCCGACGTCGTCGAACCGCCCGCCGCCCATGACGTGGAACATCCGGTACTCGTCCCGGTTGAAGCCCGTGATCAGCTCGACGTCGCGGCTCGCGCCGGTGGCCAGGGCGTTCCACGGCGTGTCGGGCAGCACCTCACCGTCCACCACGGGCGCGAACGCGAGCGGGGCGAACGCGACCGGCCCCCATTCGCGGGGATTTCCGGGGATCTCCTCGGTGGCGACCGCCTCCGCCGCCGCCACGAGCACCTCCGCGGGGCTGTCGCACGGGGACGTTCCTCCAGCCCTGGCGACGATCGACTCCGTGACGCGCGCGGCGTGAGCCGGTGTGAAGAACATCCCCGGCACGCTCTGCGCGATGGCCCGCTGGAACAGACCGTCAGCCAGGGGCATCGCCATCAGGCAGGCGACGGCGCCCGCACCCGCCGACTCGCCGAACACCGTGATGTTGCCCGGGTCGCCGCCGAACGCCGCGATGTTCTCCCGCACCCAGCGCAGTGCGGCCACCGAGTCCAGCAGGCCCCGATTGTCAGGAGCGCCGGGAACGTGGCCGTACCCCTCCATGCCGACCCGGTGGTTGAACGTGACCACCACGGCGCCGTGGCCCGCCAGCGTCGCGCCGTCGTAGACGGGCAGGTCGGCGCAGCCCGAGCGGTACGCGCCGCCGTAGATCCACACCATCACCGGCAGGCCGGAGCCGCCGGGGTCGGGCGTCCAGACGTTCACGGTGAGGCAGTCGAGCCCCTCGTCCGGGCTCCACGCGGGCAGGCCGGGCATCATCGGAGGCTGCGGCGGGCGCGGGCCGAACCGCACGGCCTCCAGCACGCCGTCCCACGGATCGACCGGCACGGGCGCGGCGAACCGCAGCGGCCCGAACGGGGTCTTCGCGAACGGTATGCCCTTGAAGACCGAGATGCCATCCTGCTCAGAACCGCCTACCCGGCCGGCGCCGATAGTGATCATTCGATTCCTTCCTTCAGCGTCTCCGATCTTCAGTCTGGTGTCTTTCGCGAGATTTGCGACCCGGAAACGGCCACGGATTGGGGCGGCAGCGGCCCAGCGACATCGACTGCTGCGCCATCACCGGGGCCAGACGGCCGGGGCCAGGGCAGCGGCGGTGGCCGTGCCCCAGGCCGTGTCCGGCCTCATGGTTGATCAGGTAGCGCCGGTAGGCGGTCAGCCGGCCTTCGTAATGCGGGACGCCCTTGGCCCAGCGCAGAGCGTTGATGACCGAGCGGGTGCCGTTCCAGCAGGAGAGGCTGCCCCCGGTGCGCAGCGGCCGGCACTCGCGGCGGGTGAGGCGAGGGCTGGACAGGGCGACGCGCACCCTCACCGGCGGATGATCGACCCTGTGGAAACGCCCCCAGCCCCGCTCGTCGTTGAGCGTGCGGTGCACCTCCGAGGCGAACGTACGGGGATCGAACGGCAGGCCGCGCTCCACCTCGACCAGATACCGCACCACCGCGCCGCGTCCCGGCCTCGCGGGAGCGCCGCCGCGCACGACGGCGTACTTCCCCGACGCTGCGTACGGCACCCGCACGGGCGCGCGCGGTCGCCGTTCGCGAGGCGGCGGTGGCTCGCCGGAGGTGCCGCCGGGGGTTGCGGCCGGTGGGGTGATCGGCGGGACGGCCGGCTCGGTGCCGCATCCGGTGGCCAGAAGGAGCAGGAGCATCATCAGCAGTGCGAGCAGCGGCAACGCGGCCTCCCCACGAGATCATGGTGGGGAGAAATCCGATCATACGAGGCTACTTGTCACGCTTGTCGGGCGGGGTGAGGGTTGCTCCGGTGAAGGGTTCCTTGTGGGTTGTGTGGCTTTCGGTGACGTCATGTGGTGATGGTGCATTCGTCGGCCACGGTCCCCGTCGGGAGCGGGCCGGACGCGACGCTGCGATGGGCCGGATCTCGTGTGGTGATCGGCCGGATGTCGCGTGGTGACGGGTGTCGTGTGGTGATCGGCCGGAATCGTGTCGTGATGGGCCGGGTGCCCGGCACGGCGGACCCGGCCTGCCCGGCAACGACGGATAGGCGCTGCCGGAGCCCAGAGCGCCAGTCCCCGTGAGGCGCGACGTGGGAGGTGGCGCGAGCGGGCGTGTGTTCAGGCGATGGCAGGCGCGTAGGGGGTGAGGTCGATGGGCGGTTCCTCGCCGAGGGCGAGAACGGCGGCGATCCGGCCGGTGAACGGGCCCGCCGTCAGACCGTACGAGTTCAGGCCCGTCGCCACCACCACACGGCTGGTGAGGCGGCCGATGAGCGCGCTGCCGGGGGCGTACACCGGGCGCAGCCCGACCCTGGTCTCCGCGACCGTCGCGCCCAGCAGCCCCGGCGCCACCTGCAACCCCGCCTCGATCACCTCGCCGAGCCCGCCCATCGTGACACGCGGAGAGAACCCCACGTCCTCGATGGTCGCGCCGATGACGACGCGGGAGTCGGGGAAGCCGAGCAGGTAGGGGCCGATCCTGGGCAGCACGATCGGCCACCAGGCCGTATCGATGCCCTCCAGGGTGACGTGCAGGATCTGACCGCGCCTCGGGAAGACCGGCAGTTTCACACCCAGCGGCCGGCACACCTCACCTGTCCACGCGCCGGCGGCCACGATCACGACGTCCGCGTCGATCGGAACACCCTCACCGGGGAAGCTGTGGGCTCCCGTGCCGGCGAGCGGCGCGTCCGTCGTCTCAAGCGGCGTCGCCTGCCGCCAGGACGTGCTGCCTGCGCCGGCCACCTGCTCGCCACCGCGGAACGGCACGCCCGCACCCGCCGGCCCGCCGGAACCC